>JAITPE010000127.1 GCA_031289575.1 Spirochaetia bacterium
CATGGCTGCCGCCGACGAAGGCGTTGACCGCATATACGTATCCGGCGACATACTCAATCCGGACAAGCCCTTTTCGCTCAAAGACATACAGTCACTCCAAGCCTATATAAAAAACAAAAGGCCTGGCGCCGAGCTTTACCTCGGCACCCCCCGCATGATGAACGAGATGCAGTTTGAAATATACAAATCTGGATTACAAACAATGCTGCCCTACATCGACGGCATTCTAATAGGAAATCTGGGCGCGGCTTGGGCATTCAAAAACATGGGCGTTCCGCTAGCTGGCGACTACCCGCTCAATGTATTCAATTCTCTCGCGGCTGATTTCTACCGCGCTCAAGGGACGGCGCAGGTAACCGCCTCGATTGAACTCAACGCCGCTTGCTTAAAAAAACTGTGTAAAGCCTTCGACTCAATCGAATTAATCGCGCACGGCCGGATTGAGACGATGTACTTTGACCACGATTTTTTTGAAATATACGGACATGATCTAAACACCCCCTTCATGCTTTACAATGAGGCCGGAGGATTCGAGATATACAGGGATCAGCATCACAGAACACATCTGCTTACAAAAAGCCGCTTTACGATTCTGCCATTGATAAATGATATGCGCCGGCTTGGAATATACGCGTTCCGGATTGAAGCCCAAACCGAAAAGCCCGAGGCGCTGCGTGAAATAATCCGAGCCTTTAAAGAAAAAAACGCCGGCGCCGTTTTCAACAATCCTGTTCTTAATAAATACGCCTATTCATACGAGGCGCTGAGATTTAAATAAAACTTATTCGAGGAAACTATGCCGGCAGATGAAATTATTCAAAAGAAGAAAGAGTACTTTTTTCCTAACACGATGCACTTTTACAGCAAGCCGCCGCATATCATAAAGGGCGAAGGCAAGTATTTGTTTGATGATGACGGCCGCCGCTACTTGGATTTTTTTGCCGGAGTGACGGTGGTAAACTGCGGACACTGCAATCCGGAGATTACCGAAAAAATCTGCGAACAGGTTAAGCGGCTGCAGCATGCATCAATAATATACCTGACGCAGCCCATGGTTCTTTTGGCGGAGAGGCTCGCAAAGATTCTTCCGGGCGATATACGCCAAATGTTTTTCTGCAACAGCGGAAGCGAGGCAAATGACGGCGCGCTTTCGCTCGCCAGAATGAAAACAGGCAAGAGAGGCTTCCTCGCATTTAAGGGCGGGCTCCACGGAAGAACCACCCTTACGCTGAGCGTAACCGGAATAGACATGTGGAGAATAGACCCATTCCTTGACGATGAGCCCGTCTGGTTTGCCGAAAGTTTTGCCGCGGGCGAAGATTCGCCGCAGCAAAAGGCCGATGACTCGCTGCGGAGCGTTGAGAATATTCTCAACGCTCATGGAAACCAAATAGCGGCCTGCATTGTGGAACCGGTACAGGGAAACGGCGGAATAAATATTCCGCCGAAGGACTTTTTCATTCGGCTGAAAAAACTTTTGGAAGCGCACAATGTACTGCTCATTCTTGACGAAATACAAACAGGCTTTGCCCGGACCGGCTACATGTTTGCCTCCGAATATTTCGGCATAGTGCCCGATATCATATCGTTCGCAAAAGCCTTGGGCAACGGCACGCCGATTGCCGCTTTCGCGGCAAGGCCCGATACCGCGGCCGCGCTCAACAAGCCCTCTTCCTCGACCCTTGGCGGAAATCCCGTCTCAATGACGGCCGGGCTCGCTGTTCTTGACTTCATTGAAAAGAACAATCTATGCGAAAAATCAAAAGAACTCGGCGCCTATTTTCTGGAAAAACTCAAGGCCGTAGAGAAAAACCATGCCGGTTTAATTGAGAACGCAAGGGGACTCGGACTCATGCTCGGCGTGTCCATGAAAGACCCAAGCCATGTTGACATTGTGCTTGAAAAAATGAAGGACGGCGGCGTCATCATAGGCAAAAATGGAATAAACCGCGAGGTTCTGGTTTTTCAGCCGCCGCTTATTATTGATAAGGACGATATTGACGCGGTATGCGCGCTGCTCGAAGAAACCCTCGCCTCTCTGCGGTAGAGCTATTTTTTCGGCCTGCTGCTCATTTTGATTGTTCTCCGAAAGATGCTTCCGGCAGCGGCAAAGCAGAAGGATATCATAAAACTGCGCGCGGCTCTACCCGGCTCCCCTTTTAAAAGCAGCGCAAGCACGCCGCTTATAAAAGATGTAAGCGAAATCCCAAAGGAGACAATCATGAGAAGCACCAGCATTTTTTGTACGGATGTTTTATCGGCCATTTGAACCTCATTCTCGTAAGCATGCGCAGTCGCGGCGTTCATCCCTAAAAATAAACTGCTGCCACAGGCGGCAATAAAAGGCAACCATTTTATTACTTGACCAAAGGGAAATCCTGTGCATATATGCTGTTCGGAGAGTACAATGAACAGCAAACCGGCAGACAAAATCGAACAGGATTCACTAATTGACAAACCGGCGAATATTCACAGCGAGGATCTCGGATTGTCTGGAGAAAACGCCTCATTGGCAAAAAGTATTTTTGAAACAACAGGGACAGCAAGCCTTATTGTAAACGAAAAGAGCACCATCATAAATTCCAACCAGGAATTTGCCAAGCTTTCCGGTTACACAAACGAGGAAATAGACGGAATCCTCAGTTGGAGAGACTTCATAAGCAAAGAAGACGTAAAAAAAATGACGCGCCGCCAAAAACGCAGAACATTGGACCCTAAATCGGCGCCGCGCAATTACGGATTCCGTTTTATCGACCGTTACGGCGACATCAAGGACATATACGGAACATTTAACCGCATGCCGGGAACGCGCATGGTCATGGGTTCTTTCGTTGACATAACAGAACAAAAAAAATTGGAGAGCCGCATAATAAAAATCAGCGAAGAGGAACGCAGAAAAATAGGCACCGACCTCCATGACGGGCTGGGACCTCACCTTGTGGGAATAAATTTTATGCTCTCCATTCTTGAAAAAAAACTTGTGGGACACGGAATGGCAAACGAGGTAAAGGACATCAAGGAAATAACCCAGCTTTTGACGCAAGCCATAAAACTCACGCGCAGCCTTGTTAGCGGATTATGCCCTGTTGACATAGACCCTGCGGGGCTGACTGTCGCACTTGAAGAGCTTGCGCTGAATACCGAAAAGATTTACGGCATAAAATGCGCCTTCACCCATGATAAATCAATTTTCATGGCCGATAACGCCATGGCAACTAATCTCTTTTTGATTGCCCAAGAATCGATAAACAACGCCGTAAAGCACAGCAAGGCCACTGCAATACAGTTGACAATGCGGGAAGAAGATGGAATGCTTACTATGGAAATAGAAGACAACGGGGTGGGACTCAAAAAGCTGCTTGACAACAATGGCTCCGGAATTAGCATTATGCGTTATAGGGCAAGGCTCATCGGCGCGTCCTTTGAAATAAAACAAAACGCTATGTACGGAACAACAGTCCTGTGCATTATGGACAAACAGGAAATAAAACCGCAGAAAATGAAGACCGACAGTGAACGATAGAATAAAAATTATACTCGTGGAAGATCATCCGATATTCCGGCGAGGCTTGGCGCAGTTGATTAACAGCACCGAAGACTTGCAGGTCTGCGGCGAGACCGATGATTTCATGGGCGCGGTCAATATAATCAAAGAGACTAATCCCGACCTTGTCATAATCGACATAACCCTTAAAAACGGAAACGGCATTGAGCTAATAAAAGACATAAAGGCTCAGTACCCAAAAATAAAAATTATTGTCTTATCTATGCACGATGAAAAAGTCTATGCCGAAAGAGCGCTCAGAGCCGGCGCCAACGGCTACATGATGAAACACGAAGCGCCCGAAACCATCCTAAAGGTAATACATCATGTGCTCGCCGACAACATATATGTAAGCGATGAGATCGCGGCGCGCATATTCAACATGTTCCTTGACGGCAGAAGGGATGACAGCCCGGTAAATATTTTGACCGACAGAGAGCTCGAAATTTTTCAGCTCATAGGCAGCGGCTTGGGCAGCAAGCAAATAGCGTCAAAGCTGCATATATCGGTAAAAACAGTCGAGAACCACCGAGCGCACATAAAAGAAAAACTTAATATAAAAAGCGCAATAGACCTTGTTCAGCAGGCGGCCTTATGGATGCAAAAGTTTCATAATTTATGAACCAAAATTTTTACAAACGGCAAAAAATGCTTTATTAAATTAATGGAAGTGACGATAATGATTTGGGGGCATACAGTCCTCTTTTCAGGCTTTCACCTTATGCATGGAGTACTCTGATGACAAAATCGACGATAAAAAAAATTTATAAAGCTCTGGGGCTTATTTTTATTACAGGACTTATCTTTGACGGCGCCGTTTCTCAGGAGGTTCCGTTCCAGTTTCTAAACACGGAACGGCTTTCAAGGTACAGCGAAAACCGCGTGGCGTATCAGCATTTTGAAAAGGAATACTCCCCTTTTATTGATAATTCAATCAGCATGCTTCTTATAATAAAAGACTCCAAGGTATATCTCATAATTGACGGGTACGATGACCCTGATGTGGTTGATGAACTGCGCTTTGCCGACGCTGAAATGACCACGCTGGAAGCGGATTTTTGGCCCAACAAAATCAGCGGCAGCCCCAATTATATTCGCATGGCGGAGCGCAGGCAGGAGCTCATACACAGTACCTCGCAGGAATTTGTCACAAAAAATTACGGTGATCTTTTTACAACAATGCGCGATGCCTTTCTAAAAAAACAAGTCGCCATGTTCAAAGCGCTTTTGATAAGCAGAAAGGAAAACAATATCCTCATTGAAAGAACTCCCATTCCGAGAAAAATCAGCGACTCGAGTCCGGTCAAATACAAAATAACGGTGAAGGCAAAGGGCCTGGAAAATGTCCTGTACTATGCCGAAGACGCCGACGGTGACGGCATAACCGAAACTTTTACGGCTTCAATAGCGGACGGATTCGACTGGGGATACAGAACAGGCCCCAACATAGTCAATATTCAATCCAACAAGCAGGAGAACATCGCAAACATCATTGGCAAGATCGTATCGGATGCCTATAACGGAAGTGCGGAAGAACAGGAAATCATAAGGAAATCGTTCCCGCCGGAAAAAGTCAAGGATATGATTGATGATGTATACAGATCAATTGACCCAAATGTAAAAAGGCTTGAAGGGCAAAACTAGAATTAACGAATAAACACTTCATGCCGCGTTCCACGGGACGCGTGAACCGAAAAACGTGAATCAAAAAAAGGAGAACTCTCATGAAAAGAACAGCGCTATTCGCAGCCCTTACGTATCTCTTCTTTTTTAACGGA
>JAITPE010000183.1 GCA_031289575.1 Spirochaetia bacterium
CTTATTATTGCTGTACAACAAAATTTCCTTCACGGCAAGACTCACAACACGAGATCCCACTAAAGACTATGCTTTATTTTTGTTTTCGGTCAGGCGGTTTTGCCCGCCGAAAGCAAAAAAAATCTGAGGCAAAAACAATCGGCTTGACATCTTTATGTTTTCTTTAAGTATGTACATCTGTTTATTAAATAAGAGCGGTAAGCAATATGAAACTAAAAATAATCGTCGCATCTTTGCTGTTCATTATTCCCATGCCCAACTTCGCGCTGACAGCCGACGAGGTTATGGCTAAGTTCAGGTCAAGAATGTACGGCGCCGGCTCTCTCTCCGGAACAATATCTTGGAGTTACGGAACCGATATGCAGTACTCCGGCAGCTTTAAATACATGCCGGGCAAAATATATATGAAATTCAACAATCCATCCGGAAAAATAATCGTATGCAACGGAAAAAAACTGTGGATATACAATCAAAGCAGCAGCATATGCGGCATACAGGATATGGGCGGGGGCAGTTCGGGCGGTATAGCCGGGCTTCTGAGCGGCTATAACGGCATAGTCACAGGCCAGGGCGGCGACGGCTACACAGTAAAGCTGAGCAGGCCGGGCGGCGGAGGTTACTCCGAGATTATTCTACGCCTTGACCAGACCTTTTTTCTAAAAAGCGTCTCAATGAAAGACTCATCCGGAAATCAGCTGCGTTTCTCAATCACCCTTGATACTGGAACGGTATTTAGCAGCCAGTTTGAGTTCAGCGTTCCGTCAAACGCTCAGGTAATAAAGAATCCGCTGCAGATAAAATGAAAACTATAAGGAACTGCGTTATTCTATGCATAGCGGCCGCTGCCGTTATCATCCCCAAATCAGCCTATTGCGCGGAGGAAAGGCAGCTCTTCTACACCTATGCGGGCCCCTTCATAGGCGCCGCCTACAATATGATAAAGTATCCGGAGTGGGATTCCTCTGTTCCCCCCAAGCAAAGGGACCTAACAGTGAACGGCCCGGCCTACACCATAGGGGGCGCATTTCAGGTGTACGCCGACCAATTCGCCGGCGACTTTAGAATAGGCTACATGAACAATCAAAATGACGGAAGCCACGCGGTACAGCATTTGCAGTGGTCGCTCTGCGTAAAATACCTTTGGGGAATAGACGAAAATATCTTCGTGGGAACAGGCCTTGGAATATACATAGAAACGCCGCCGGCGTCCGGAGGCTACGACGGCAGCGGTGGAATACAACTGCCCGCAAGCTTTGTCTACAACTACAGTAATACAGTAAAGTTATTCGCCGATCTGGAATTCCGCATAGGCTCTTACGGCCACAGTTCCAATATGGGCGATGATGATTCCAGAAAAATGGCGATAGGCCTGACCGCCGGAGTCGTTTTCAACGTGGGAAGGCTCTGATATTATTCTGCGCGAACTTCCGCTCAAGAACCTCCCTTACGCGCCCGGCGTCGGCGGGCATTTCCACAGGAGAGTTGATGTATTTGCCTTTTATGCCCTCTAAGGCATTTTCATTGTAGCCTGTCTTGAACTCGGTAAATTTAAGCCCGTGCGCGGTAGAAATGACTATGGTTCTGTCTTTGGGAGATATTACCTTTTTTTCAAGAAGCTTTATCATTGCGGCAATGGCCACTCCGGTATGCGGGCAGCAGAAGGTTCCGGTTCTGTCCGCGGCGGCCGCCGCGTCCGATAGTTCCTCCTCGCTTGCCTGTTCCACAACCCCGTTAAATTCCTTCAGTGTCTTTACGGCTTTTTGTACCGAAACGGGGTTGCCTATCTGAATGGCCGACGCGAGAGTCTTTTTGGCGGCGACCGGCTCAAAGCTTTCAAAGTTCTTCAGGTACGACAAATACAGTGGGTTGGCGTTCTGCGCCTGGGCCAGAACAAGCCTTGGAAGCCGGTCTATTACTCCCATATCCCTGAGCATCCTGAATCCGCTGCCCAAAGCCGAAAGGTTCCCAAGGTTGCCGCCGGGAATAATCACAACATCGGGCGGCTCCCAGCCGAATTGCTGCGATATTTCAATCGATATAGTCTTTTGCCCCTCAATGCGCAGGGAATTCATTGAATTGGCCAAGTAAATAGTTTCATCCTTTGTAACCTCGCGCACCATTTCCATGCAGCCGTCAAAATCAGTATCAAGAGAGAGAACAATCGCGCCGTTAGCAATAGGCTGAACAAGCTGCGCCATGGATATCTTGTTTTTCGGCAAAAACACAATCGACGGAATCCCGGCATAGGCCGCGTAAGCCGAAAGGGCTGCCGAGGTATCGCCCGTTGAGGCGCACGCTACGGCCTTGATCTTTTTGCCCCTGTGAATCATTTCGTTCACCATTGAAACAAGCACCGTCATTCCAAGATCCTTGAACGAGCCTGTATGGCTCGTTCCGCACATCTTGATCCACAAATCGCTCATGCCCAGCATATCGCCGAGACGTTTAGCCCAAAACAGGTTGGTGTTCCCCTCGTACATGGATACAATGTTATCGTCGCTTATGTCCGGAATCACCCATTCCTTCTTGCTCCATATACCGCTGCCGTAAGGCCATTTTGTGGTCCCGGCGCGGCCGTCAAAGAGTGACTTCCAATAGGCGGCATCATGCCGCTTCAATGCCTCGGTATCATGCGCCACCTCAAGGAGCGCGCCGCACTTCTTGCAGCGGTACACAATTTCATCAAGCTGATACTCCTCTCCGCAGCCCGCTATGCATTTAAAAACAGCGCTGTATTTTGCAGCCATATCTTCCTCCGATTAATCTTCTGCTTAATCTTCTACCCGTATTATGAGGACATCCTCTTTCACAAAGGGCGCGCCGGAAAGCTCTTCCGCGGCCTGCATCATCGAGGCCTCGTTTACGCTGTGAGTCATGAATATGAGAGGAACCCACGACTCGGATGTCTCTCTTTGAATGAGCGAGGCAATGGATATTGAATATTTTCCAAGAATTCCTGTAATCTTGGAGAGCACTCCGGGCTGGTCCTCTGTATATAAACGCAGATAGTATTTTGATACCCGCTTTTCAATGGAAAGAAAATCAGCCTCATCTCCGGAGGGGTAATGAATCTTGACAGAGGGTTCCACGGCTATCTGAATAATATCGCTTATAACAGCGGAGGCCGTAGGCAAAGCGCCCGCGCCTTTGCCGTAGAGAATTATGGGAGATGTCATATCGCCGTCAATCATGACCGCGTTGAACTCATCGTGAACAGCGGCCAAGGGATGCAGTTCCGGAAGCATTGTGGCGTGAACGCTGATATCAATGCGTCCGTCAATCATTCTGGCTATGCCGAGAAGCTTTATGACATAGCCCATATCTTTGGCGTACTTTATGTCAAGTTCCGATACGCGCGTTATTCCTTCGATGCCCGCCTTACTGTAATTGATCCGCTTTCCATAGGCCAGCATTGCCAAAAGCGAAATCTTGTGACCGGCGTCAAAGCCCTCAATGTCAAAAGACGGGTCGGCCTCGGCAAAGCCCTTTTGCTGGGCCTCTTTGAGGGCATCGCCGAAAGATAATGATTTTTTCTCCATGCAGGAGAGTATATAGTTTGTGGTTCCGTTAAGAATCCCCATGATTGATTTTATATGGTTTGCGGCCATGCCGCTGTTGAGAGCAAGCAGACAGGGAATGCC
>JAITPE010000209.1 GCA_031289575.1 Spirochaetia bacterium
CGGATTATGTTTATAGTATATTCCATGTTGTAAGTGTACAAAGAAAGCGCGGAAAGGTCAAGCAAAAAAAATGAGCGAAGCGATTTTTTTTTGCATCTTTTTTAATCGCTGAAGGGCTCCGCCCGCCCCTTACGCGGCATAATACAGCAAAAACCGTCAATTTTATTCTTGCCGTTAAACAGAAAAAATATACTTTGTCATAAAAATATCACGGAGCCTTACATGAACAAAAAAAATCCTCTTGCTACTTAACCCCCATTCGCGCCATAAATTTATAGAAACATTTTTCGCAAGGCTTACGGCAGAGGTAAAACAGGAAGCGTAAACGGAGGAATTGAGATTGCCGAATAAACAAGATAGCAAGGATAAGAAAAAACAGTCCAAGAATCTACAAATACGCAACTCTACTGTTGAGTTTTTGATATTCTCTTACCAATCAGGGGGCGACGGCATAGAAGTGCGAGTACAGGACGGCACGATATGGCTATCGCAAAAGAACATCGCGACCTTGTTTGAAACTACGCCCGAAAATGTGCTTATGCACTTGAAGAATGTCTTCGTGGAACAAGAACTTGACGAAATGGCAACTGCTAAGGATTTCTTAGTAGTTCAAACCGAGGGCAGCCGCGAGGTTCGTCGCACGGTAAAGCATTACAATCTCGACGCGATTATCGCAGTCGGCTACCGTGTCAACTCCAAACGCGCAACAGCGTTTCGGCAATGGGCGACCGGAGTGCTGCGTGACTACGCTTTGCGCGGCTATGTGCTTGACAGAAAACGTATGGAAAACGGCGCGTTCCTCGATGAGGACTATTTTGAAAAATACCGTATCATTCAGGACAGGCTATTCGAGAGCGATTTTGACAAGGTTATAAAGTCTATCGAAGAACAAACAGAGGAGCGCCAATGAGAATCTATCACGGCAGTTACTGCGCGGTTGAAATGCCTGAAATACGCCCGTCGCGCAACAATAAAGACTTCGGACAAGGCTTCTATTGCACAGAGTTGCAGACGCAAGCGGAGCGGTGGGCGAGAAGATACGGCACGCCGGTTGTAAATGTTTATGAATACACCGAACCTCACAGCATAGAGGTGCTTCGCTTTCCAACAATGACTGAAGAATGGCTCGACTTCATTGTTGATTGCCGTAACGGCAAACCTCACGGCCATGAGATTATCGAGGGTGCAATGGCTAACGACCAAGTTTGGAACTTTATCGGCGACTTCGTCAGAGGAGCTTTGACAAGGAAACAATTTTGGGTGTTAGCTGAATTCAAATATCCGACACACCAAATAGTGTTTTGTTCTCAGAGGTCATTGGCGTGTCTGAAATACATTGAAAGTTATGAGGTGGAAAAGTAATGGAAGGACGCGAACCGAAACTTGATAACGACTTGTTTTTTGTCTGCGCCGTAATTGAGCAAATCGGGCGCACAACAACGAACCGCCGAGCCGATGTTGTGCGGGCAATAGGAGAGAAAAAACTTTCCCACTTATTCGAGCTTGCCGACGTGTATCATTGCGAACCGGTAGAGAACACTGCCAATGACTTAATCGAAAATCACAATATAACAAAAAGCGATTTCGATAACGTATCAAATTGCAAATACAAAGTGCCGTATTTTATGGATATAGCCCGTGTTTATATGCGGCTGATTGTAGATGTTATGAAGCAAAATGACACATCCCCTATCGACGCGCTCATTGCGGTTTATTCCTCATGGATAAGCGGCAAAATTGATGACTACAACAGCAGTATGTATTTTGAGAACCAGCAGTATTTGTACGAAAGCTATATCGCGGGCGAACCATTGAGAGAGTAGGTATGAAGTATAACCTTGGGAAATGCGAAGCGCGGCATAATACAGCAAAAACCGGCAATTTTATTCTTGCCGTTAAACAGAAAAAATATACTCTGTCATAAAAATATCACGGAGCCTTACATGAACAAAAAAATCCTCTTGCTGCTTACTGTATTTATAATTATATATTTTACTATAGGAACAATCGCCGATTTCTACGCGGATTACCAATGGTTCCAAATCAACAGCGGAAACCAAATCTTCTGGGTTATGCTCCTTTCCAAATTCTACATAGCCTTTTTCTTCGGAGTTTTATTTGCGGCCCTATTCTCTCTCAACTTCCTTATAATGAGACTCATAGGCGGAAAGGGACGAATCTTTACACGCAATATTCTTGACCGCCTGCGCCTGCCCGTGCTGGGCCCGCCCAGCAGGGCATTGCTCCTCATAATTGCCGCGGGCGTAATGCTATTGAGCGTAATAATGGGAAGCGCCGCCGCGGCCTACTGGAAGGAATGCCTTCTCTTCCTCAACGGCATCCCGTTCGACGGTTTTCCGAAAGATCCGGTTTTTTCAAAAGATATAGGTTTTTTTGTATTCTCGCTGCCGTTCTGCCGCTTCCTTTTAACATGGATTATAAGCTCGCTCTTTGTAATCACCGCGTTTTCTGTTCTATTTCACCTGCTCAACGGCGGAATCCGCATGGAAAACGGCATACAGTTGTCGATTTTCTCAAGAAGGCATATATCCGTACTCATAGGCCTGATTCTGCTCGCAAACGGAATAGGCTTCAAACTATTTCCGTATTACCTGCTCCTAAAGGAAACCGGCAAGTTTTTCGGAGCCGGGTATACCGCGGTACACGCAAACCTTATAGCTTACGATGTATCCATGCTGCTTTCCTTTATAGCGGCCGCGCTGCTCTTTGCCAATATTTTTTGGAAAAGCATAAAGATTCCGCTTTTTGTGCTGATGATTCTCCTGCCGGCCTATTTTGTCATAAACATCATAGTCCCGGCAATACAGCAGCGGTTCGTAGTTGACCCAAACGAATTGGACAAGGAGAGATCGTTTATAGCCGACAATATCAGCCTTACGCGCCGGGCATATGACATAGAAAGGGTGAAGGAAATCAGCTTTGCCAATAAAAAAACGCTCACCTACAGCGATATAAAGAACAACAAAGATACGATGGACAACATAAGGCTATGGGACTGGCGGCCGCTTAAACAGACCTACAAGCAGCTTCAGGAACTCAAGCCTTACTATTTTTTTAATGATGTCGATGTTGACCGCTATAGAATAAACGGAAAAAAGACCGCCGTAAACCTCTCGGCGCGGGAACTCTCCATCGACAGGCTTCCGCAAAAAAGCCGCACATGGCAAAACAGGCATCTCATTTACACGCACGGTTACGGCCTCGTACTCAGCCGCGTAGACCGCATAACCCCCGACGGTCAGCCCGAGATGCTGATATACGACATACCACCGAAATCGGACACAAGCATAACAGTCAGCCGGCCCGAAATATATTACGGCGAGCACCATAACTCGTATGTAATAACAAATACATCCATACAGCCCGGAGAATTTGACTATCCCTGGGGCGATGAAAACAAGTACACAACCTACGAAGGAGAAGGCGGACTTGTTCTCGATTCATTTTTCCGCCGTCTGATGTTTGCCGTATCCAACAAGGACATAAACATCCTCATATCCGGAAGCATGGAAAAAACAAGCCGCATACTCTACAGGCGCAACATTATCGATATGATTACGACACTTACGCCCTTCCTTGAGTTCGATTATGACCCGTACCTTGTAATTTCTGACGGACGATTATACTGGATAGTTGACGCCTTTACCACATCCAACCAGTTCCCCTACTCCACCCCAATGGAAATAGGCGGAAAGAAAATGAACTACATCCGCAATTCCGTAAAAATAGTGATAGATGCCTACAATGGAACAATGAACTACTATATTATAGACGAAAACGACCCCATTTTAAAGGCATACTCGAATATTTTTACCGGATTGTTCAAAAAAACAAGCGATATGCCGGCCGATATACAAAATCATCTGCGCTATTCCAACCTCATGTTCAAGATTCAATCCAATGTACTCCTTAAATACCACATGACCGACCCGACCATGTTCTATAACAATGAGGACGCGTGGCACATAGCCAGACAGATATACGAAAACAGCGAGGAAGAAATCGAGGCCTATTACCTTGTAACAAGCCTTCCGGATGAAAAAAAGAGCGAATTTCTTCTCATAACACCATTCACGCCGTATAAAAAGAACAACATGATAGGCTTTCTCACGGCCAAATGCGATATGCCCAATTATGGAGAGCTTAAACTGTATCAGCTGCCTAAGGAAAAACTGTCATACGGCCCCATGCAGCTCGAGGCGCGCATAAATCAGGACCCGGAAATATCAAAGCAGTTGACCCTGTGGAGTCAAAAAGGCTCAAGCGTAATAAGGGGCAATATGATGGCGATTCCAATCGAGGAATCCATACTCTTCATAGAACCGCTGTACCTCAAGGCCGAAACCAGCGAAATGCCGGAACTCAAGCAGGTCATCGTCTCGTTTAATGATAAAATTGTAATGGAACAGGACCTTCCGAGCGCCATAGAAAAACTTTTCTACAGCAGCAGCGGCACGGCACGCTATATAAACGAAAACCAAACAGAAAATTTTGAGCAGCGCATAAAAGAATTGGCGGACAGGGCCTACGGCCACTACAGCAGGGCGGAACAGCACATGCGCGCCGGAAACTGGAAGGATTACGGAGACGAATT
>JAITPE010000230.1 GCA_031289575.1 Spirochaetia bacterium
TGTCCATATCGCTGCCGTCACGGAGCCTTTTATCATCAGCCTGGACAACGCTCCCGGCTGTGGGTTCCCCGTCTGCGGCAAGCCTGACGATTCCGAAACGCTCGGTTGCGGCCTTGTGCACGCGCGGATCGTTTCCGCTTATTACGCACTGCGGCGAATAAAGGCCGTCCGGGCATATTCTCACTATTCCGGGCTGCTCGGTACTCGCGGCCCTAAGCCGAGAATCGTTTCCCTGAACAGCGGCGCCAGGCTGAATCTCACCGTCGCCGGCAAGCCGTACCATTCCGCTTCGCGTTTCTGTCGCCGGCTTGAGCCTTGAATCGGAAGCCTGAACCGAAAGTCCCTCGCCTGTATCGCCGTCCGCGGCAAGCTGTGTTATGCCCTTAAAGATTGTTGTGGCGTCCCGCAGCCGCCAGTCATTTCCCTGAACAGCCTTTCCCTCCGCGTCATCGCCGTCTTTGGCAAGCTTGACTACGCCGGCCTGAAAGATCGACGCGTAAGGCGTAATATCTCCGGTATTATGCACATGGCCGTCTTCATAAGAGGCGGCGCAGATTTCTATGCCCTCAAGCTTGAGTCCGTACTGTTCCGGCCTAAGCATCACTGTTCTCGCTTCAATGCGGATGTACTTGGCCCGGACTACGTTTATGTCCCAGAAGTACTTTTTGCGGCTTTCCGCCTTGAATTTTTTTACTTCAAAGAGGGTTGTCCATATTTCATTATCAAGGCTGATATCGACATGGAAATCCTCCGGAAAGCCGCTGTCGGACGATAAGAGAAGAATCCTGTTAACAGGATTCGGATTTCCCAAATCAACAGTAATATGCTCAATGGAGCTTCCGGCGGAGAATTTTGACGCCCAGGAAGTTTTGCCGTTATCAAACAAATTCGCGGCGCTGTGGCCCTCAAGCGCGCTGCTTGCGGAGACTTCTTTGACACCGCTTATTCCGGCGCGCAGCGAACCTATTTCGGCATAGTATTTTTCATTGAAAAACGGCGGCATTGTTATAACCAATTTGAGGTAGCGGAACCCGGTAACCGGCAGATATATGTGATACGGAATGTCCTCCGGTTCGTAGCCGTTTTCCGAGTGAAGGATATGCCAAACGTCAAGGTCGTCGCTCCATTCAAAGCGGAAATTTCTTGGAAATGTTTTGGCCCCGATTGATGAAGGAACAAGTTCTATAAAGTTAATATCTATCTTTTTAGCATAATCTATAATAACATATTCGTTGGCCGCAAATTCCTTGTGCCCGGTAGACCAAACGCCTGTATTGCTCATCAAATTGGCCGCGGCTGTTTTTGAATCATACTCGCTTGAAACTGAATGAATCCCGCCGGTAAAGATTTCCGGCCTGCTTATTACTGTATATTTCATTGGAACTCCAGTGCTAACGCTTCTTGAGCCTGAGTACAGGCTCAAGATACCCGTCAGAATTATTGCCGTCTATTACAATTTTAACCGGCCTTACAATCAGCCTCTGCTCCTGTTTTTGCCCCACGGTATGGCATTGAAGCAGAAAATACGATGATTTGGCCTTGATAAAGCCGCCGGTTCTGTTGAAGCCTTTTGCCGACTCGCTGCGTTTCATCTCGTAGATGTTGATTCGAACCCTGCCGCCGTCTTCTATATTGTAAACTCCCTTAAAGAGCAAGGCGTGATTCCCAAGATAAAGAATTATGAGAGAGCGGAAGTTCTTGTAAAACTGCAGTTCGTACCCCAAATCTTCGGGATACATGAGGTACCACTGTCCGTTTATACTGCTAAAAGTAACAGGCTCCCCGGGCGTTTCTTCGGGCACGGCGATTTCGGCCTTTTCATCGGGTCTGGGCTCTTCCGCGCCGCCGCATGAAAAAAACATAGAGCAGGCAAGCAGCGCGGAAAATACTGTAAAGTTGTTCATAAAATCTCCGGATTTTCTGTTGTATCTTTTACTGAGATACAATTTCATCGGCGTCAAATGATGTCAATGCTGATTCAGCCGATAGTAAAATAATTTTAAAAATTTGTGTTTACAACTATATCGGCATATTTTATATTGTAGCGCTTGTTTCCGAATCATGCATAAAGGTCATAAATAATGGAATCCACAAAAAAAGCGGCGAAAAAAACAGCCGTAAAAAAAACGCCCAAGACAGGCCGGGCAAAGAGAAAGACAAACCTGCTGAAGCTGTGCGCCGAAATGAATAAACTCATAGTTGACGCCGTTGACCGTGAGGTTGTAAAGTACTTCAAAATAATAATAGACACGGGCGATGACGATATAACAAAGCAGAGCCTGCTCGCGATACTAAAAGAACCCGATACTACCGACGCCATGACGTATGAGGAAAGGCTTCAGCCCTATATTAAGCATTACCTTTTTATGCTTAAGCGCAAGGCCAATACAGCTGCGAAAGAAAAAAAAGCATGATAGTTACAGTTCTTCCGTTCGCTTCTGTAAAAGACATACTGCAATGCGACAAAAAACAACTTACATTACAGGATGGAACATCTGTAAACAGCCTTATGAAAGAACTAGCAGCGGAACACAGCTCCCTTGAGAATCTCAAGCTCTTATTTGCCGTAAACTCCGATTATGTTGAAACAAAACATATTCTCATTGATGGGGATGAACTGGCGATCTTTCCTCCTGTAAGCGGAGGCTGATATTCATGGAAATCCGCTTTCAGAAAGAGCCGATAGACATCTCCGCCGCCTGTTTTCAAACAGGCGGCGGAGATGACGGGTCCGTGGTCATATTCATAGGGCAGCCGCGCAGAGAGTCAAACGGCAAAACCGTTACGCATCTTGAGTACGAAATCTACGAAGAGATGGCCCAAAAGGAAATGAAGAAGATCCTCGGCGAGGCCGCCGGCCGTTGGCCTGTAAGCGGCTGCCTTGTTATTCACAGGTACGGGCGCGTTGAAATAGGCGAAGCGAGCATTGTGATCCGCGTGTCTTCTCCCCACAGGGACGAGGGGTTTCAGGCGAGCCGCTTCATCATCGACACAATAAAAAAAACTGTTCCTGTTTGGAAAAAGGAGTGCTACAACGACGGCTCCTCCTGGGTTTCCGACAGGTCATAGCCGCAGTTCTTCCGCGCCATGAACGATGAGATGAAATACATAATCCTTCTGGGCGACGGAATGGCCGACACCCCGCTTGAGGCCTTAAACGGCAAGACGCCGCTCGAATACGCAAAAACCCCGAACATGGACAGCATAGCCCAAAAAGGAATCTGCGGCTTGGCGAGAACCGTGCCCAAGGGCATGATTCCGGGCAGCGATACGGCCAACCTGTCGGTCTTCGGCTACAATCCGGCCGAATCCTATACAGGCCGCGCCCCGTTGGAAGCCCTTAATATGAACATCAGCCTTGGCCCGCGCGACGCGGCCTTCCGCTGCAACATTGTAAAAACCGCCGGCGGCATAATGGAGGAATTCAACGGAGGGCAGATCGACACAGCTTTGAGCATGATTGTCATCGAAGAAATTGCCGCGCGGATATCCTACCCCGGAATCGTACTATACCCCGGAGTCTCGTACAGAAACATGATGATATGGCGCGGTTTCCCGTACGATGAACTTCCGGCAACCGCGCCGCCGCATGATATTACAGGCCGTTCGACCGCGCCGCACATGCCCAAGGGCCCGGGGGCCGGGCTGCTCATTGAAATAATGGAAAAATCAAGAGAAATTATAGCGTCATCGCGCGCTGTCAAAGTTGCCATGAAAAGGTACAAGGGCGCGCCCGAATCGCTGTGGCTGTGGGGCGGCGGACGCAAGCCGTCAATGGCGACGCTCACAGAACGTTTCGGCCTCAGAGGTTTTACTATATCCGCGGTTGACCTTATAAACGGAATAGGCAGAGCCGCGGGATTAGTACCGTGCAGCGTTCCAGGGGCTACCGGCTATCTTGACACAAACTACGAAGGCAAGGCCGCGGCTCTGCTTGACTGCCTTGAGAGGGGAAACTTTGTGTATTTGCACGTTGAATCGCCTGATGAGTCGGGACATGAAGGCAGCTTGGAGCATAAACTGCAGGCAATAGAAGACTTTGACAAACGCGTGGTGGGCCCTGTCCTTGAGGGCGTCGCGAACAGGTTTAAGCGGCATGCCCTTCTTGTAATGCCCGACCACCCCACTCCGGTAAAGATAAAAACTCATTCCGATGAGCCCGTCCCTTTTTGCATGTATAGAAGCACAGGCTGGAATGACGCGTCGCTTGCCGGCAAATCGTCCCAATACTACAGCGAGCCGGCCGCCGGTAAAACAGGCCTCTTTGTTCCTGAAGGACACAGATTGATTGAACTCATGATAAACGGAAAGCTGTAAAAATTTGCCGGCGCAAAGCGCCGGACTACCGCGCAGTCCGGGCTGTCGTTTACTTTTTTATATTTGATAAATACTCCTCTGCTTTTTTTATATCAGGATGTGTGCATTCATAGTATCTATATAACGCAAATGTTTTATTTATTCCAAATAATTTCATTTTTACTTTTTTATAAAAATATTTTAGTATTTCTTCTATTTCATCAGCTGTATTTACATGTTCATGGTTCATCAAAATATCGTAACTTAACCCGTATCTTTTTTTAAACTCCCTGCCGGTCGTAAATGTGTATCCCATTTTCCACAATAATCTTCCCTGATTGGGAATTGAGGCGCACATAATCCCCCCCCGTAATGTAAGCAACTTGCAAGTTGATGCTACAACTTCGGGCAAATTTATGATATGCTCAAAACAAGCGCATGATATTATTCTGTCATATTTTTCTGTTTCGGGTATTTCGTAAATATCATCATATATTTTACGGATACGATGCAATTCGGGAGAATTTTTGTACAGTGTCTCAAATGGCTCCACGATATCATACTCCGATACTTTTTCATATTTTAATTGATTAAGTGTCCCGGCTCCCAATTCCAGTGTGTTTTTATCTGAAGAACTGCTTTTGGCAACTTTTCGATGCAACCAGCCTTCCATCATTTGCGATAAGGCTGACATTTTAGTTTTTCCGTTTCTGTTTTCTTCATAGTTCTTCTCGTATATTGCCTTATATTCATTTGGCAATTCCGGTCTTTTTTTTGGGAAATTATTAAAAGTATTCTCTATCATGATAAGTCTCCATTGGTGGACAAGCTCAATTACCGCATCTGGCCCTTGATTGTATATCGCTATTATTTCTTCTCGTTTCATGATACATATAATAAATTACCATGCTCAAATTAATAGCATTTTTTTACCCTAATTTATTTTTTTTGCTGAATAGCAAGACCTGAATTTATAGTTTTGTACAACAGGGTGCGACACGAAGTTGCACGATTAGCTGCCTAAGATATGCAGAAGAAAGTATATCCTTCGGGCTGCCCCTTCCATTTAG
>JAITPE010000045.1 GCA_031289575.1 Spirochaetia bacterium
GGGAAGAATTGTATCGTGGCTAAAATATTTATAGATTCAAATATATTAGTATATACAATGGATATAAATAATCCAAATAAACAGAAAATAGCACAAAAAATATTTAAAGAAATAGGAAACAATGAAAAACCTGTTATTTCAACACAGGTATTGCAAGAATTTTATAGTGCCTGTACAACAAAATTAAAAACGGATAAATTATTGGTAAAAAATGTTTTACACAGTTTTAATAATATGGAAATTGTACAAGTAAGCATTGATATAATAGAACAAGGTATAGATGTAAGTATTTTGTCCCAAATATCGTTTTGGGATGGAATAATAATAGCATCAGCAGAACACGCAAAATGTTCAGTAATAATCTCAGAAGATTTGAATAACGGGCAAATTATTAGAGGAATCGAAATAAAAAATCCATTTAAATAAAAAGAATGCCCTCTAAAAACCTTCCCTGTCTTTAGCTCGAATAAGAGAAGAATATTTTTGGGCAAATCCATATCAGGCTATATCCTGATGTAAATAAATCCGCTTCATAGATGTGAGGTAAACTTTTTATACTAAACATTCACTCAAGCATTCTATTGAAAAGCTGTTTACACGACCTGTTCCCAGCCCTTCTTGATGTCCCTTGTTTTTTCAAGGATTTCCATTATTTGTTCCCTGTCATCCGATACATAGACATCGCTTTGGAGCGGGTCTTTCCGGTCGGAACTAAAGTTTGTGTATGACAAAACATAGGCCGGATAAGTACTCTTTCCCTTGTTTGTTTTCCACACAAGAAATTTTTGAACCATGAGCTTGGCGCCGGCGGCTTTTTTGTAAACCTCGCGGTGCAGCAGTTCCGAGGGCGCGGAGTCTTTTTCTATCTCTTGTTTGCTTTCAAGCGGACTATAACCTATTTCATTTACCTGCGCAAAGCGCACATCGGCCGCGGATACCTTTTTGTCGTCCCGTATGCGGGAGAATACCGGAAAGACTACGCTGATTCCGTTTACGCCGCCCATTCTGCGCCATGCCCCTTCGTTTATCTCGAGCACTGCATTGCCGATGGGGCCCTGGCTTGTTTCAAAAAGTACATCGTTTATATTTAACTCTATGACAATTTCGGGGCGTATCATATGGAATGCCGTATGGTTCGAATCGGTTTCTATGAATGATGATTCGATCTTCATGGGCATGAGTTTTTCAAAGAGTTCTTTTCGCTGATTGTCTTCGAAGCCTCCGCCTACATGGCCTATGATTTGGTAAAGTCCTTCCTCGGGCATTAACGCTATCAGCAATGTGCGGATTTGTCCCCTGTTTTCGACGATTCCCTCGCTGAAACCTATTACCGCTGTGTCGATTGTGTAGCGGGGTTTAATCTTGTATATGAGCGGAAGCTCGCTTCGTACAACAAGTCCCTCCGCGCCTTCCTGTTCTACCCACGAGGCGTAGATTTCTTTTACATTTGCCTTGGAGTCCGCGTTTTGGAGCTGGACCGGTTGGCACAATGTATCGCCGGTAAAAATTTCTGTGAGCCTTTTGTATGTTGCTTCGTAAGAATCAGCCTTAAAGGCCGCCCCGTTTAATGATACTATGTCGAACGGAGAGAGGCGGAGTTGTTTATGCTTGGATGGATCCGCAAGGGCGGCGAGTACGTCAAAAACGCGGCCGCGTTCTTTGCCGTCAACATGCAGCTCGGATGGTATTACCGCGGATTTGAGTCCGGCGGACTTGAGCATTTTTGCGGCGGCATCCATGCAGGGCAGGCCCGAGCGCACGCGCCCGCCGGTATTTATTACAAAAATATCGGCCCCGTCATAAAAAATAACGGCTAATTCTCCATCCAATTTGCGCGTTACATGGAATTTTGTTCCGCCAAGGCGCGAGTCAATCTGTTCCGGATTGAGAGAGATGTAGCTTTTCGCGACATCTTTTTTATAGTTGGCCGCAACTGAGAGAGTTTCGGCATCAACGGCTTCGGATGTTCCTTCGAGGTAGCCCTTGGCATTGTTCATTTTACTCTTATCAAGCATTTTATTCTCCTTGCTGCGGGCCAGCTTCTTCTAAGGGTTTTATTTCTATGTTTGTCAGGTGAAGTATAAGGCAGTATTTGTCGCCATCGATCCGGCCTTCCAGAAAGCCGCGGTAGCGCTCTCCGTCGCCGGTGATAACTATGGGCTCGTTTCCCTTGGGGCCCGCGCCTACAAACATGAGTGTGCCGCTCTCGTGCAGTTCCTTTGCCATATCGTATAAGAAATCATAGGTGAGGCCGCTTATATGCCGTATTTGGTATTTTTTGCTGAAGATGAATTTTTTCAACGCCTCGGCCTTTGGAAATTTTTTCCCGCTCCATTGAACCGGCACTTCGGCGTTGACATTCGAAATGGATTTTGAAAGCTCATGCCTTTCCTTTTCGCTGCCGTCCGGATTATAAATTACCTCAAAGAGATTTACCCTGTAGGCTATTTTATGTTCGGGCGTTATATAGAGCTTGTGCGTTTTTGAAATAAAGCGCCCGACGAGTTCCATATCGATCTCGGGGTCTCCTTCTATAATCGCGTTTCCGACGGCGGTTAAATCGCCATTGAATTTTTGTTTTAACTCTTCAAGATTGGCCATGGACTTTAAAAATCGTACATTGGTCTTTTCTGTTCCGTCCGGCATGACCATCTTTACTGTTTTTTTCTTTGGGAGCGCCTCGAAGCCGACCTCGGCGTTGCGTTTTTTTGCGTTTGCTATGTTGATTGCCCTCATGGTATCCCCTTAAAACATTGAGAAATCGATCTCATCACTTGCCGCATCATCTTCTTCGTCGGGTGCGTCATCTATAATTCCGGTTTGATTGAGAGAAAGCATCTCAAATTCTGATTTATAGCCTACCAGCATGAACAGGGCGCCGCCGCTTTCTATGAGGAAAGCGCAGCTTCCCTCATAGCTGTCCTTGTAGCTGTATAGAAAAGTATATATGCTGTCCTTAGCCGCTTCGATCAAAGCAGGGTCGGCGCCTGTAAGCTGGTAGAATCCTGTTATGCTGTGGTTGAGAAATTCTTCGGAGGATACTGTAGTTTCTAAGGCAATGGTTCCGCTGTAGGTAGAGGGGATGAGCTGCGCGTCACTGCCGTCGGTTTCTGTTACCGCCTTTAGTTCGCTTCGGGCAACCCATTTTTTTTCGGGAGACAGGATGCCGAGTCCTGTTCCGCCTTTCGGTATTATTATGGTGCCGGTTTCATCCATCTGCGCGAGGGTGCAAAGGTTTTCATTGTCGTCGAAGGCCATTGTTGTGGTCCAGCCGTAGAGCTTTTTACGGTCAATCTTGAGAGGGGACGCGGAATATTCGGTTCCTTTAAGAGAGAATGTCAAATTACGTGCCATAGGATCACCCTTGGTTTTGGGCGGAATAATCAGACTTGCCGCCGCGTTTTTCGAGCAGTCTTATGCTGCCTATTACCATTTCTTTATCAACGGCCTTTACCATATCGTACACGGTTAAAGCCGCTACGGAGACCGCGGTCAGCGCCTCCATCTCGGCGCCTGTTTTCCCCTCCATGCGTATTTCGGAGCGTATGTATATTCCTTCCCGCGGCCTGTCAAATTCGATATCGACATTTACAAAAGAGAGATTGAGCGGATGGCACATGGGTATTAATTCGGCGTTTTTTTTAGCCGCCATGATGCCGGCAATCCGTGAGACCTCAAAGAGATTGCCCTTAGGAAGCAGGCGCTTTTCTATGAGGTCTAATGTGGCGGGCTGCATTTTAACAAAGCCCTCGGCTTTTGCGGTACGTACGGTAACGCCCTTGGCTGATACGTCCACCATTACCGATTCGCCATTTTGTGAATAGTGAGAAAATTCACTCATTGTGCAGCTCCTCTTCCTCCGCTTTGTCCTTTTTCAGCAGACGAATGAGGTAGATGAGTAATCCAACCATAATATAGCCGCCGGTGAGAACAAAGACAGTCCACATGTTGAAATAAAAGAGCAGCATTATGGTGATTATGCTGCTTATGATTAAGGCTGTTTTTCCTTTTTTTACAATCTTCGCGAAAATTTTGGAATAATCAACCTCGGAGATCATGAGAAGGGCCGCCGCGGCGAATATGGGGATAAATACATCTATAGGTATATTGAAATCTATTTTTCCAACAAAGGGCAGCCTTGAAAATGAGAGAACCGGTATGGACGATATAAAAATGCCGGCGGCCGGAGAGGGCAGTCCCTTGAATCCGTCATGGAGCGGCTCGCCTATGTTGAATCTCGCAAGGCGGTATGTGGCGCATATTGGGAATATGGGCGCTATGAGCATGCCCCAGTTTATGCCGAAAACTATTTCGGGGAGCCCTGAAAGAAAAGCCTGGTACGAAATATAGCCTGGGGCTATGCCGTACGCCACGGCGTCGGCCAAGGAATCAAGCTGCAATCCGATTGGGCTTTCCACCCTTAGGGCGCGCGCGGCGGCTCCGTCAATGAAATCAAAAAAAGAGGCCACGAATATAAGTGTGCCTCCTATCGCTATGTCCTTCGCTGTTCCGCGGCTGGCATATATGATAGCAGTGAATCCCAGAATCATGTTCATCATTGTGAACGAGTTTGGAATTATAGAGCGTTTTTGAGCCATAAATTATTTCCTTTTTTTAATGCGTATTTAGCCTTAATGTACTGCTAATTTAAATCATGTCAATCAAAAAAACAAGCGGCAACAGCTTATGATTTTGCCGGCGGCGGGCTGTCGGCGAGTTTTTCTTCTATTTTGTTCTTGAGTTCGTTCTGGGGGATTCCAATGCTCTCGGACATCTCAAGCAGTTTGAGCGCGTGTTTTAGCTTGGCGGTGTTTTCCCTGAGTTGATCCTCTGTGACATCTTTTAAAGCGCAGGATTTGTAAATGTCCCCGGCTGTTTTTTTGTAATCGGAAGCCGTGTCTTCTTTTATTTTTTGAAAAACAGACGGGTCTATTATATCCTCTGTTTTTATTTTTTCTAAATGATTTGGCCCGCCCTGTACAATGATTTTGTATTTGCGCTTTGCCTCTTCGTAGTTCATATTCTTGTGGTTGATCTCGCGCATGAACTCGGCGAGAGGGTCGGCTCTTACCACGGTAGCGACAGAGAGCAGCCCAAGCGCGAACGATGAAAAGCTGACGCCGAGAGCGAATCCGGTCGTTATCTTTTTTTTGTAGCGGAAGAATATTGCGGTAATGGGAATCAGCAGATAAAAAACCGCCTGCAGTAAATAGCTGGAAATGTGTTTAGTCATTTGTAAACTCCGTAGTAATTCTTTTTTTCAGGGCATGGCGCTCAAAGGCGAGCTCGATGAGGCGGTCGAGCAGTTCGCTGTAGGCTAAGCCGCTTTTCTCCCACAGCTTTGGGTACATGCTTATGCTTGTAAAGCCTGGGATAGTGTTTATTTCGTTAAAGTAAAAATTTCCTGTATTTTTTTCCACAAAAAAATCAACGCGCGCGAGCCCCGCGCAGTTAAGGGCCTTGAACGCCTTGAGCGCCGCGGCGCGTATACTTTTTTCAAGCTCCGCATCAAGCTCGGCCGGAATGACTAAAGCCGCGCCATTGCTGTCTATGTACTTTGCTTCATATGAATAAAATTCATGGCTGGGGATTATTTCTCCTATGCACGATGATGATGGATTTTCGTTTCCAAGAACCGCGCATTCTATTTCACGGACAGTGACAGAGCGCTCGATCAGGAGCTTGTTGTCAAACCTGAAGGCGAAGTCGAGCGCCGGTGCGAGCTCGGCTTCGCCTTTTACCTTGCCTACGCCGACCGATGAGCCGGCGCGGCATGGCTTGACAAAAAGGGGAAAGCCTATGCCTTCTATGAGCGCGCCGGTGTCCTTGTTATTCTTCCATTCCGTGTAAGTAAGGGTTTTCCATGGAACAACCGGTATGCCGCAGTCCCGGACAAGCCGTTTTGATATGTCCTTGTCCATGCCGACTGCCGAGCCTGTGACACCGGCTCCGACATAGGGTACCGCCGATAGTTCCAACATGCCCTGCAAGCGGCCGTCCTCGCAGTTGGTTCCGTGCATAACAGGAAATACCGCGTCAACAGAAACGCTGCGCAGCGTTTCTGTTTCGGTTAAAACAAGACGGCCGCCGCTTTCGTAATGGCTCACATTCCAGCTGCCGTTTTCATCGAGCTTGAGTATTTTTCCAAAATCGGCATCATCAACAATTACGGGTTTTTCCTGAACGTGCCATTTGCCGTTCTTGGCAACGCCTATTGCTATGATGTTGTATTTGGCCTTATCTAATCCGGATACAACAGAGGCGGCGGAACACAATGATACATTGTGTTCTCCCGATTTGCCGCCGTAAAGAATGGCAATGTTAATCATTGGTTCCGCCTTCCAGAAATACTTTGTGTATTAGTTTTTGCGCCAATTCGGCATACATAATGTCTATGACGCACGATATGCCTATTTCGCTTGTGGCGATCATTTCAATATTTATGTTTTTGTCGGAGAGCGCGCGGAACATTCTGGCCGCCACTCCGTAGGAGGAAAGCATTCCAACGCCGATTGCCGAGACTATCGCTATGTCTTTTTTTGCCTGCAGCGG
>JAITPE010000279.1 GCA_031289575.1 Spirochaetia bacterium
AACGGCTATCCGCTTTTTGTCTCGGAAAAAAACTACATAGATTTGGTAAAATCTTACCCTCTTGACCCTGGAGTAAAAATAGCCGTTCACAATATGAGCGATGGGGAAACGCTGTGGGATGTATGCAGGCGCTACAGTGTTGATATAGATACAGTCATAGCGGCGAATCCTTTCCTGACAGATTTAGATTCAAAAAACATTTCATCCGTAGCGGTTCCACTTGAAAGAGGAGTACTCTTCGCGTTCGATGATTATTTTGATGTCCGAAGAATGACGAATGAATTGGAATACAGAGGCGGCGCAAGCGGCGAATACAAACCCTGGATTTTAAAAATAATCTCGAACGACGACATACGCCTTGTTTTTTTTAAAAATACAAAACCCGTTTTCCTGAATCCGCAGATAGAGAAGCTCTATGCCTACCACAGAATATTTGATACGCCTCTCGACGGGAAATACACATCCATGTTTGGGGCAAGAAAGCACCCGCTGTTCAATGGCGATGATTTCCACAACGGAATTGATATTCAATCGGTCTATGGCCACCCCATCAAGGCGGCTCGCGGCGGCATTGTGAGCTTCAGCGGCTGGCGGGGCGGTTACGGCAAAACCGTTATGGTTATGCACGATAACGGATACACAACAATGTACGCTCACTGCTCGGAGCTCAAGGTTAAAAGGGGCGATTTTGTAACAACAAACAGCGTAGTCGGGTATGTCGGTTCAACAGGCATATCAACCGGCCCCCATCTTCATTTCACTTTAATGTATCACAATAAAATAATCGATCCCCTAATCCTGTTCTGGTAGATGCCCAAATATCCAATACTTGTTATTATTCCACACGGCGGTTACAAGACGCCCGAAGAACTCGCCGAAATATCCGCCATGGATGATTTTGGACTCTTCATTGAGGCCGACACATGCGCCAATGAAATATTTGACCTGAGACAGATAACGTCGGCGCTGTTGGATTTCCGCATAAGCCGCCTGTTCATTGATACGGACCGCTCGTACACAAAATTGCCGCCGAAAGAAAGCGACGGAGTAGTAAAAACGCACAGCCTGCGGGGAAAGGCCGTATTCAGCGGAAACTGCTTCCCGGATGAGATCGCGCTTGCCGCGATACTCAAGCGCTACTACGAACCCTTTCATGAAACCATAGGCAATATTCTGGAGACAGGAGAAATCAGGCTGATAATAGACTGCCATACCGTGATGCCCATTGGGCCGAGGAACGCGGCAGACGCCGGCGTTCCCCGGCCAATCGCGTCGGTCGAGAATAAGATTATGCGAAACGGAACATTGGTGAAAACATGCCCCGACAAAACAGCGCGCGCGTTCTTGAGCTCAATTGAGGCCTCACTTTCAAAAGAAAAAGAGGGCATAGCCAGCCCCTTTGTTTTAAAAAATGACACTTGCAGCGGTTATATCATGGAGAGATACGCAAAAACAGGAATTCCAATACTCAGGCTCAACATATCGAAATCCCTTTTTCTTAACGAAAAATATTTCAGCTATGATTTTTTGCGCGTTGATGAACTAAGGCTGAGAGAGATCAACCTCAAGATAGAAGAGGCCATAAAACGCTTCGCCCGCGCGCTACTCTAAGGCTTTTTTTGCAGCCCGTCAATCATTTTATAAAGGGCTTCCAGAACAGCGGGGTGTCCCATATACTTATCGAGCACTGGAGCCGTCTTCTTGTCGACCTCCGCTGTTAAGGCCGCTATCTCGTCGCCCTGCTTGCTCAGTTCATCTGCCTTGGCGGCCTCCGGATATTTTTCATCCAAGAGCATGCTGCGTTCCGCAAATTTGAGCAATTTTGAATAATGCGCGGTAATGGCCGCCGCGGCCTCTTCGCCATTCTGCGCGCGCAGCATATTTTTTTCGTACTCTATGAGTTCATCGTGCACTTCGTTTAAATAAGCGCGTATTTCGGCAGCGCCTTTATCTTTTGAGCAGAGCGAAAAAAATAAAGGCAGCGCAAAAAGAATACAAGCTGTGGTTTTCCTCATGCTGTTCCTCCTGATATATATTCGTAGGCGCTCATTGCGGCAAGCGCCCCGTCCGCCGCGGCAAGCACAATCTGCCTTTTGGAACCGCTCCTGCAGTCCCCGGCGGCGAAAAGACCCGCAACGGATGTTTTCATTGAGGAGTCGATGCTTACCATGCCATGCTCCAAGAGCTCCGGCCTTACGAAGGATGTATTGGGCTCGCTGCCGACAAAGATGAAAAAACCGTCAACAGCAAGCGGAGAACTCCGGCCGCTCTTGAGATCCTTAATAATTATTTTTTCAAGGGCATCGCCGCCCTCAAGCGATTCCACAACACTGTTGTAAATGAGTTCGACCTTGCCGCAGGCAAGCATTCTGTCTATGAGAACCCTGCTTCCTCTGAGGCTTTCCCTGCGGTGAATCAGGTATACCTTTTTCGCGAACGTTGTGAGAAAAAGGGCTTCCTCAATCGCGGTATCCCCTCCTCCGATAACAGCGGTCACCCTGTCTTTAAAAAACGCGC
>JAITPE010000056.1 GCA_031289575.1 Spirochaetia bacterium
ATATTACAGCATATAAATAATATGATCATTTTAAAAAAACGAATAGAAAATCATTCTGAACGCAAGCGTATATTATCTAAACGGGGGTATGATGAAGATGATCTGCTTGATCAAAATGATGTACGAATATATCAATTCGACACAGCAGACACCGAAACAGAAATAACAGAACTCAAATGGAATGAGGAAGCGGGATTTATTCTAAAAACATTCGCCAAAGCTCTTGATGCTCTTTTGAACGAGACAATAGACATTTCCTCGGAGGACTTGGATTTATGATACCTTCAGATGTTCAAATGAGATTACAGGCAATTCAAAACGATTTCTTTCAGAGGTTTAGCCAATCCGACAATGAGGCCAATGAAATAACTCTCACAGAAACAGAAAAAAACACGGGAAGCAGTCCCGCTACCAAATGCTGTGTAACCATAACCGGCAGTAATAATGCAATCGTGTTCCATTCCTTGGATAGATGCAAATTTAACTGGCTAATACAACCAAAATGTGCCGACCATATTATCATGGAGCATATCAATTGCGGGTGGATTTTGCATATTTTTGAACTAAAAAACAGTGTTAAAAAAGATACATGGTTCAACATATATGAACAATTCAAAGGAGCATACCTGAGAGCAGAAGCTATTGCAGGTTTTTTGCATATAACCTTTAACAAGGTAAAGGTTTATATATGCTACCAACTGGACAAATTCAGTGAAAGCAGCCTCGCGGCTATAAGGGCCTCCCTAAATAATGAGAAAAAGAGAGAAATTCTAGATTACTGGGAAAAAAATGAGCTGCATTTAGATTGCTTTGAAGGGAAAAATAAAGTACGCTGTGAAAAAATCAAAATCCAACTGGATCAAAATGGAAACGGTTGCTCCAATTTGTAGGACAAGAATAATCCTGATACCGTAAGTTAAAACAGTAATATTGATTGGTACATTTTTGTACCAATCAATATTGTTCTCAAAAAAAATTCTTCTTGCAGTATATTTAATAACAACTATAATAGCTCGCATTTATAAGAGTGGAGCGCGCGATGAACGGATTAATAATGCTCATAATTTCGATTGCGGTTCTTATCCTGGCTTATCTGCTGTATGGGCGTTATTTAACCCGTGTCTGGGGTATAGACCCGTCTAAAAAGACTCCGGCATATGAACTTGAAGACGGGAACGACTATGTGCCGACCTCGCCTTCTGTGGTTTTCGGCCATCAATTTGCCTCAATCGCGGGAGCCGGCCCCATAAACGGTCCAATAATCGCGGCCATGTTCGGCTGGCTTCCGGCGTTTTTGTGGCTTCTTTTGGGTTCGGTATTTTTTGGGGCGGTTCACGATTTTGCCGCGCTCTACACATCGGTACGCAATAAGGGAAAGTCCATCGGCTATGTAATTGAACTCTATGTGGGGAAAACCGGTAAACGCCTCTTCCTGCTGTTCATGTGGCTATTCTCGATTCTTATAACGGCGGCTTTCGCTGATATTGTAGCCGGAACTTTTGCCGGCTTTGACGCACAGGGCGGGCGAATAGACGCCAACGCCTCTGTCGCAACATCATCCATGCTGTTCATCGCGGCGGCTCTCTGTCTGGGCTACCTGATCAAGAAACGCTCCTCCGATTTAGCCAGCGGAATAATCGCGGTAGATTTGCTCATTCTGTGCATTACGGCCGGAATTTTTTTCCCTGTTTACCTGCCCGGCTCGCTGTGGCTTTACATTATCTTCGGGTATATTTTTGTCGCGTCTATTGTTCCGGTCTGGGCGCTTGGGCAGCCGAGAAATTACCTCAACTCATTTTTATTAATAGCTATGATCATCGCCGCGTTTGCCGGCGTGGCCTTTACATCTCCCGAAATCACCATTCCGGCATTTACGGGATTTGAGGTCAACGGCAACTATCTATTCCCAAGCCTTTTTGTCACAATAGCCTGCGGAGCGATTTCCGGATTCCACAGCATGGTATCCACCGCGGCTACATCAAAGCAAATCAACAATGAAAAGTACATTCTCCCTGTTTCTTACGGGGCCATGCTTGTGGAAACAATGCTGGCTGTTCTCGCGCTCATCGCGGTCGGCTCGCTCGCCGTAGGCGGGAAGTTCCCCACGGGAACCCCGCCTGTTATCTTCGCGACCGCCGTATCCGGTTTTTTGTACAAAATAGGGCTCCCGCTGAATGTATCGTTTACAATTGTATCACTGGCTGTTTCGGCCTTTGTGCTGACCACGCTTGACGCGGTCAGCAGGCTCGGCCGTATTGCCTTCCAGGAATTTTTTGCGGCAGAAGACGAAAAGGCCATGCCTATCATAAAATTCCTCGGCAAAAGTCCGGTTGCCTCCGCATGTACGCTTGTCTCGGCTTACCTTTTGGCAATCCATGGCTACAAGAATATTTGGCCGCTCTTTGGAGCGGCCAATCAACTCCTTGCCGTTTTGAGCCTCGCCGGATGCGCAGTCTTCCTCAAGCATACACACCGCCGCGGATTTATGCTGTTTATTCCATCTGTAATTATGCTGTCGGTTACATTTACATCGCTCATATTCAGCATAAAAGGAAAACTGCTTAAGCTCTCCGACGGAAACTTTAACGCGGCGGTTGACGGCTTCCAGCTTTTTATTGCGGTATTGCTTCTCATTCTTGGCGGCATAGTGCTGGTTTCATGCGGAGCAAAACTGCTGAAAAAAAATACCGACGGGGCGGGTCAATCCTGAGGAATCATGATAAGATCTTTAAAAGATAACATTCTGCAGTTCCTGACAAGCGGCAGAATCAAAGACATTCACAACGAAGCGGCCATGGATGAGATCGTCCGCCTGATTATTCTCAACATCACATACAGTACCGCCTCGATCCTCATCATCAGCATGGGCACAAATAAAATGCGCACGGGCACGGTCAACAGCGGACTGCTCCTGCTCATAATCGGTTTTTTAATATTCATCAACCTTCTCCTGCTCAGAACAGAGCTGCCTTTCATTGTAGGAGGACTAATAATTATAAGCCTTTACGGCGCGTTCTGCGGCATTCAGGTTTTTACAGAGAATAAATTAGATGGTTTCGACGGCCTGTGGATATATTCGTATCCGCTTATATCAATTTTTACCCTGGGCCTGCCATGGGGTTTGGTTCCGGCATTGTTGCTGCTATTCGCTGTAGCAATGACCGCTGTAGTTCCGGGAATATCTTATTTCCCATATAGCACAGACCAGATTATCCGCATATGCCAGGTGTACTTATTTGTTACGGCGCTGACTATGGTGTACGAAGGGGTCAAGCGCATCAAGGACAGGTGGGTCAAGCACATTACCAATGATTTAAAAACCGCCATGCAGAAGGCCGAACAGTCCAACTTGGCAAAGAGCAATTTTCTTTCCAGAATGAGCCATGAAATGCGCACGCCCATGAACGCAATCATAGGAATGAGCATGATTGCAAAATCAGCCGACGATAAGGAAAAAATAGAGTACTGTTTTACAAAAATTAACGAAGCATCCGCTCATTTGCTTGGAGTCATTAACGATATTCTGGATATGTCTAAAATTGAAGCCGGCAAGTTTGAACTATCTTACTCGGAATTTAATTTTAGGCAAATGATCGACAGAACCGCCAACATGATGACATTCCGCATAAACGAAAAAAAGCAAAGCTTTAACATATTGCTTGATCCGCATACTCCGCCAAATATCACATCGGATGAACAGCGCTTGGCTCAGGTGCTTACCAATCTTTTATCAAACGCGGTCAAGTTTACGCCCGAAGAAGGTAACATCACACTATCCGTTGATGTTACCGAAAGCGGCTATAAAAATTGCACGCTAAAGATTGCCGTAACCGATACCGGAATCGGTGTAAGCAATGACCAGAAAGAGCGCCTTTTTTCCTCTTTTGAGCAGGCTGATGGAAGCATAGCCCGAAAGTACGGCGGAACAGGCTTAGGCCTTTCCATTTCCAAAAACATAGTGGAACTCATGGACGGCAAAATATGGGTGGAATCCGAGCCCGGCAAAGGCTCTGCCTTTATTTTCGAAATCAGCGTACCCTCTGATTTCTCCGACAAGCTGACTCCAAACCCCGAAGACAATCA
>JAITPE010000294.1 GCA_031289575.1 Spirochaetia bacterium
ATCGGAAAAAAAGGATATGCTGGGAGCATATCGTATTAGAGGCCCAAAAACAAAAGTACTGTAGCCCATGAGGTCTCCGCCGTAATCCTCGCCGCTTATGGTTGTCTTCTGCTCAACAAAATGCATGCGGTAGCCTCCGCGGACGCCTATCTTTAAAGCATGGGACTCATCGCCCAGGAAAATAGGCTTAAACGGAACTAAATCTGTCATGAAATTGAAAGAATCATTAACATATTTCAGTTTGCGGTCTACGCTCTTATTCCTGTTTTCAGCATCAAGCATATCTCCATTTATTGATAAACCATAGCTATAGCCTATATTAATCTGCATAAATGTATTAAGAAATTCACGCGCGGAGAGTCCGGAGGCAAATAAGAAAATAAAAGCTATGAGCGCTGCGAAGCGGATGTTCTTCATTAATTCTGCAATCCTGTTCTTTAGTTTTATATAGACATGCATTGCAGCAAAGGAGCTTTTTGCAAGAATATTTTACTATCCATAAAAAAATTGACAAAAAAACATCCCTTAAAACATCATGTTCTCTTTACTTTCATAAGGAAAGAAGGAGCTGCGATTTGAAACTCAAAGGCGCGGAAATAATCATAGAGGCCCTGAAAAAGGAAGATGTCGAGGTTGTATTCGGGTATCCGGGCAGCGCGGTTATTCCCATATTTCACTATATTTTTGACGCTCCGTTCAAATTTATACTTCCAAGGCATGAACAGGGGGCGGTTCACGCGGCCGACGGCTACGCGAGGGCATCAGGAAAACCCGGAGTTGTTATAGCCACATCAGGCCCTGGAGCTACAAACCTCGTCACAGGCATAGCCACGGCAAACATGGACTCCATCCCGCTTGTTATAATTACCGGACAGGTTGCCAGGGCCATGATAGGCAATGACGCGTTTCAGGAGGTTGACGTATCGGGCGTTACCCGTCCAATATCAAAACACAACTATTTGGTACAAAATATAAGTGATCTCGCGAAAACCATAAAAGAGGCCTTTCATATAGCCACAACAGGAAGGCCCGGGCCGGTTGTAGTGGACATTCCTGTTGACATTACAAATGAAAGCTATGAGTTCGATTATCCGGAAACCGTAAACCTGCGCGGCTACAAGCCGACATACAGCGGGCATCCGAATCAAATAAAAAAGGCCTGCGATATAATCGCGAAATCGAAGCGGCCGGTTGTATATGCGGGCGGCGGAGTGGTTCTCGCAAACGCCGCGGCCGAGCTTGCCGAGTTCGCGAAAAAAACAAACATACCCATAACAACAACCCTGCTGGGAATAGGCGCTTTTCCGGAAACGGAAAAGCTCTCTCTCAAGATGCTCGGCATGTACGGAACGTATTACGCGAATCAGGCCATTGACAAAGCCGACCTTATAATCGCCGTAGGCGCAAGATTCGACGACAGGGTAACGGGCAAGATCGATTCATTCAGTTCGTTATCAAAGGTTATTCATATCGATATTGATCCGTCATCGGTCAGTAAAAATATTGAGGCCGAAATACCCATTGTCGGAAACTGCAAAAATATTCTCGGCGAAATAAACAAAATTGTAAAGGCTCCTGAAATAAGCGAATGGCTCAATAAGCTCATGGATCTAAAGGAAAAATATCCGTTTACTTATAAAGACAGCGATACTCTCATAAAGCCGCAATTTGTTGTAGAAAGCATATACCGGCTTACCAAGGGCGATGCGATTATATGCACAGAGGTTGGGCAAAATCAGCTTTGGGCCGCCCAATTCTACGAGTTCACAAAACCAAGGACATTTATTACATCGGGCGGTTTTGGAACAATGGGATACGGGTTCCCTGCCGCAATAGGGGCGCAGCTCGCACGGCCCGACAAGCGCGTAATAGACATAGCGGGCGACGGCTCAATACAGATGAATATTCAGGAACTCATAGTCGCTTCGGAGCACAAGCTGCCTGTTATCATCGCGATTCTCAACAACGGGTTTCTGGGCATGGTGCGCCAGTGGCAGCAAATGTTTTGGGAAAAACGTTATTCGCATACCGATATAGGCTTTGCTCCTGATTTTGTTAAATTGGCCGATGCCTACCATGCCGTGGGCATAAAAATAACGGAAAAAAAAGAAGTTGAACCGGCCATAACAAAAGCCCTTAGCATAACGGACAGGCCGATCATCCTTGATTTTCATGTGGCAAGAGAGGAGAATGTTTTTCCGTTTGTACCCGCGGGCAAAACAGTTGATGACACAATTATGGGGGAAGAAGAATGACCCGGCACGTAATATCGGTTCAGGTTGAAAACAAGGCGGGAGTGCTTTCAAGGGTAGCCGGGCTCTTCTCGGCCAGAGGCTACAACATTGACTCTTTGACTGTGAGTCATACCTGCCAGGAGGATATCTCTGTAATGACTATTGTTGTTCAGGGAGATGAACACATCACCGAGCAGGTAAAGAAACAGCTCAATAAGCTGATTGATGTCATAAAGGTATCGGATCACACAAACGCGAGGGCCATTGAAAGAGAGTTCATGCTGGTCAGGGTAAGCGCCAAACCGGCTCAGCGCCCTGAGATTGCGGCTATAGGTGATGTGTTCAAAGCAAGCACTGCCGAAATATCACAAAAAAGCGTAACGCTGAGCGTAAAGGCCGAACCGGATAAAATAGATGATCTCATAGAACTGCTCAGACCGTACGGCATAAAGGAACTCATGAGAACAGGCAGAATTTCGATGCTGCGTGAGGGCGAAAGCGGAACTAATTAAATAATACCGCCTTGCGGCGGAGAAATACAAAAGGAGACTATATGGCAAAGATGTATTATGATTCGGACGCTGATCTTGGTGTACTTAAAGGCAAAACTATTGCTGTTATCGGCTACGGAAGCCAAGGGCATGCGCAGGCACAGAACCTCCGGGACAGCGGTCTAAATGTTATAGTATCGGAACTTCCCGGAACAGATAATTACAAACTGGCGGAATCGCACAACTTCAAACCTGTAACAGCAGGCGAGGCCGCGGCCAAGGCTGATTTGATTCAGATTCTCGCGCAGGATCATATTCAGGCAAAGCTGTACGAGGCCGATGTAAAACCGAACCTGAAGAACGGCAAGGTTCTTGTTTTTTCACACGGATTTAACATTCACTATAAACAGATTATTCCGCCCGGTGATATTGATGTAATAATGATAGCCCCCAAGGGACCCGGACACCTTGTAAGAAGCGAATACGAAAAGGGCGGCGGAGTACCGGCGCTTATCGCCATAGAGAAAGACGCATCGGGCAAGGCAAAGAGCTACGCTCTTGCCTATGCCAACGGAATAGGCGCAACCAGAGCGGGAGTTCTTGAAACAACATTCAAAGAAGAGACCGAGACCGACCTTTTCGGCGAGCAGGCTGTTCTGTGCGGCGGAGTTTCCGCGCTCGTAAAGGCAGGCTTCGAGACGCTTATCGCGGCCGGGTATCAGCCCGAAATCGCTTATTTTGAATGCTTCCATGAGCTCAAACTGATTGTTGACCTTTTTTATCAGGGCGGCATGAACTACATGAGGTACTCTGTTTCGGATACGGCTGAATACGGCGACTATGTAAGCGGGCCGCGCGTTATTAACGAAGACACAAAAAAGACCATGGCTCAAATTCTGCATGAGATTCAGGACGGCAGCTTCGCGAAGAGATGGCTCAAGGAAAACGAGGACGGACGCCCGTTCTTTAACAAGACCAAAGAAGAAGAGAGCCGCCACCAGATTGAACAGGTGGGCGGCGAACTGAGAAAGCACATGAAATGGATTAACGCAAAATAAGGCTAAATAATAAAGCCGCCCTTGGGGCGGCTTTATTATTTAGTATGTTAGTTTTAATCCATCTTTTTGATACATTTCTATATTATTATCAACACTCATTAATGTAAAATTATTTCTTATTGCTTCCCATATTAAAAAACGATCAAAGGGATCTTTGTGACGCATTGGCAATTTATAACTTGTTATCAAGTCTTCATTATTTACTTCTTTTGATAAATAATAACTATCTTTTAATTCTTCATAAAATCCTTCCGGCGTTAATCCAATAAGGTCCAATTTTTTTAATCCGTATTTTATTGATATTTCCCATAAATTTATTGGACTGTAGTATATATCATTATTTTCGTCCAATAATAACTTTCTAATATTATTAGATAATTTTTCCGGTTCAATAAATGACCATAATAATATATGGGTATCAACAAGATATTTCATAGGCTTGTTAATTCCTCATCATTCATGGAAAAGTCTGCCGAAAATTTTATACTTGCTTTTCCCTTAAGTGTGCCCAATTTTCTCTTTTTTGTTTTCTTCCATGTTTCGTATGGAATTATCACGGCAATTATTTCTTTCTTCTTCCCATAGGAAATTGCTACTTCATTTCCGGCCTCTACATCCTTTAGGACTGTAGAAAAATGTGTTTTCGCTTCTGCGACTTGTAAAGTTTTCATATTTTCATTATAGCCCATTTGGTCAACTTGGTCAAGTATTTTATTCAAATTGTTGGGAGACATAGGTATCATTCCGGTAAAGGCCACCGGCCCCCACCCGCCGGGCTTCCGCAGGAAGATATCGGGAAGGGAAAATAGGTTGCACCCTGCCCGGTAAAAAGTACGGCCCGCAGTATTACTACGGGCCGCAGGAACAGAAGGGCCGGGCAGCCTTAGTATGGGATGAGGGTTGCGCTAACCTATTTGTCAACAAGAGCATCCCACATGGCAATAAGCGGCAGGGTATAGCCCCCGACGGTACAGGTGGAGAGCTTTATCCGGTACGTAT
>JAITPE010000014.1 GCA_031289575.1 Spirochaetia bacterium
GAGGAACGACATCTTGCTTTTTTCGGAATCCCAAGGACGCATTCTCGTATCGGTTGCGGCGGAGCGCGCGGATGAGTTTGAGTCGCGCTTCGAAGGCCTGCCCTTAGTCCGCGCAGGTACGGTTACAAACAGCGGCAGAATCGAACTGCGCGGAACAGGCGGAGACGTAATCATCAATGCCGGTTTGGATGAATTGGGAAAGTCTTACAGAGGAGTTTTCGAGGGATTTTGATATGGTACGCCCAAAAGCGTTAGCGCTTACAGGATACGGAATAAACTGCGACGAGGAAACCCGCTACGCCTTTAACTACGCGGGCGCCGAGTGCTCTATTGTGCATGTGAATGATCTCATAGCGTCGCCCTCCATGCTGAAGAATTTTCAGATATTTGTTTTCCCCGGAGGATTTTCTTATGGAGACGACACAGGCAGCGGCAAAGCCCTTGCCAACAGAATAAAAAATAATCTCTTTGACGAAATAAAGGAATTTACAGAACGTGATACGCTGATGCTTGGAATATGCAACGGGTTTCAGGTGATGGTGAACTTGGGCGTGCTTCCAAATATATCCGGCGACTGGCAGCCCGGGGCGGCGCTGCTTAACAACAGCACGTTTCGGTATCAGTGCCGCTGGGTCGAGCTTGCTGTTGAAAAGGGCAGCCCGTCGGTTTTTCTCAAAGGCATTGACTCGCTTCATATTCCGGTCGCTCACGGTGAGGGCAATTTTTACGCTCCGCCGAATGTAATATCGGCCATTGAGGAAAATAAATTGGCTGCAATGCGTTATTCATTGCCGGGCGGCGGGCTTGCCCGCGGAGAATTTCCGGCGAATCCCAACGGCTCAATAAACGATATAGCGTCGCTTTGCGACAAAACAGGACGCATCTTCGGCATGATGCCGCACCCCGAGCGCGGAATGTTCTTCAACCAGAGAGACGACTGGAGCCTTCTTCGCGAGGACTGCCGCAGAAGGGGTGAAGAGATTCCTGTTGAAAGCTGCGGGATGATGATTTTCAGGAACGCGGCGGCTTTTTTCAATTGACCGGCCGGTTAATAAAACAGAGAGGTAAAAGATGAGCTTTATATGCAAAAGAAAACTTCCGAACTCCGATGAGCTTCGCCAGAAGTATCCTTTTAAAGAAGAACTTATAGCCGCGAAGGCCAAGCGCGATAACGAGATAAAAGATATTTTCATGGGCATGGACAACAGGCTTATTCTTATAATAGGGCCCTGTTCCGCGCACCAGGAGGACGCGGTCAGCGAATACGTGCGGCGGCTTGCCCGCGTCCAGCAGGAGGTTGCCGATAAAATCCTCATCATCCCGCGTCTGTATACCAACAAGCCGAGAACAACAGGTTTGGGATATAAGGGAATGCTTCATCAGCCCGATTTGAATAAAGATTCTGATATGGTTGCCGGCCTTGAGGCTATAAGGCATATGCACATAAGGATTTTTGACGAGTCGAGACTTGCCGCCGCGGACGAGATGCTTTACCCGGAGAATTACCCGTACTTGTCCGATTTGCTTTCGTATGTGGCGATAGGCGCGCGCTCCGTTGAAAACCAGCAGCACAGGCTTACGGTCAGCGGTTTTGATATACCTGTGGGTATGAAGAATCCGACATCCGGAGATCTGGGTGTAATGTTTGATTCCATATTGGCCGCACAGTCGTCGCATGTGTTTGTGTATAACGGCTGGGAGGTCGAGACCGAGGGCAACAATTTGACACACGCGGTGCTGCGCGGCGCGGTTGACAAGGACGGCAAGTATCACCCCAATTATCATTACGAATCGCTCATAAAGGCGGCCGAAATATACAGAGAGCGCGGGCTTGTCAATCCGGCAATTATTGTGGATACGAACCACGCCAATTCGGGCAAGCTGTTTTACGAGCAGCCGAGGATCGCGCGGGAAGTTATGCACAGCCGAAAACATTCCGATTCGCTGAAGGGCGTTATCAAGGGGCTGATGATCGAAAGCTATCTGCTTGAGGGAATGCAGCATGCCAATGGAAACGAGTTTGGGAAATCCATAACCGACCCATGCTTGGGATGGGATGCCTCGGAGAGGCTGATCTATGACTTGGCGGAGATGTCGGATTAGAGGCAAAAACTGTTGAAGACAGCGGCAAAATAAAACATGCCATAAGGAGAGGTTCAAAATGATTGAGAAAATGTCAGTCAAAAACTTTCGCGGCTTGGCAAACGTCGCTTTGTCGTTCGCGCCTTTTACGCTCATTGGTGGGGCAAACAATGTTGGGAAAACATCTGTCTTGGAAGCGGTGTTTTTGCTCTACGGGCACCGTTCCCCGTTAGTATTTCAGCAATTACGTTCATTCCGTAACGCTTCTGCGCCTGTCGCAGAAGCGCGCGAATTATGGGAGAACATATTTAATGATTACGACCTGAGCAAATACCTGAGTATCTCTGCCGTTCGCGATAAGAATAGCGAATCGTTAGAAGTTTACCGTGACGACAGCTATGACATAGCCGGGGAATTAACCCAGATTCCTCAAGATGCAAAATTGCCTACAAGTTCTTTGGGGCTTTCTTATCCATTGAAAGTCCTTTATAAATACGGCAAAAAAGAAACACAGTTTCATCTGGCAATAAACACGGATGCTATGGGAACAAATATTTTTGCAAGAGGGAACAATAATAGTCCTGCCGCAAATATAGGCAATATTCCTACTGTGACATTTTCGAGCGACAGATTGCTAAACACGCCACATTTGTATGACTTGCTCGGCAAGATAAGCCGTAACAAGCAAAAGGACAAAGCTGTCAATGTATTGAAAGATATTGACGGTAGAATAAATGATATAGTCCTCGGCGAGAAGCAACAGATATACCTTGATGTTACAGGTTTGATTGAAATGATACCGCTTACATTTATGGGGACAGGTGTATCTAATGTCCTGTATTGGACAGCACTCGCTCTCAGCGATTCAGCAAAAATAATATTGATTGATGAGATTGAAAATGGAATTCACTATAGTTCTATGCAATCTGTAATGGAAAAACTATGCGATATTGGCGAAAGACATGATTGCCAAATCATTGCTACAACACATAGCATTGATTGCGTGAGGTCTTTCTCGAAATGTTCAGAGAAGCGAATCAGCTATATAAGATTAGAACGTAGCCTTGAGACAGGCGAGGTTTCCCCTGTTGTCATAGATGCACAACTTCTGCCTGAAATGCTTGAGTCGGATTGGGAGGTGCGGTAAATATGACTACCCAAAATGATTATTCCAAACGTCCGGTATGGTTATTGTGCGAGGGAAATGACTGCTATTTTTTCTTTATGAGAGTTTTAGAAAAACTCGAAATGCTGAATGTGTACTGCCTTGATGTGAAAGGCATAAACGACAGAGATTTGTTCAGGGGGGTTATTAAAAAAACAAACTATAACAATACAAAAGTGATTGTTTATGTACGAGACGCTGAGTATGAATCTGTAGATGGCGCGGTCAATTACGAGTCAGTAATAAAGTCTATCAAATCACGATTTGCGAGTATTGACCTGTCCGTAGGGGACAAGCCTATCGAATTGACTTATACCGGAAGAAAACAAGCTGGGTATATTATCCTTACGAACAATGATGGTAATGTTGGCACGCTTGAGGACTTATGCCTCTCTATAGCGGTTGATAACGATGCGGTTGATGATGCCGTATCAACCGTAGATTACGTTAATGATAAACGTAATGGTAAAGTACTTAAACATGCTCATAAGCGCAAACTACATATAGCGTTTGCGCTAAATGGAAAAGAGAAAATGGTGGGTGCAAAAACAGGCGAGGCTGTTACGAATGGAGGACTCAATTTAGACCACGACCGATTTAAGTCTATCAGGAAATTTCTAACGCTAATTAACGAATGCCCTTGAACATAATTTGCTGCCGCCGATTTATTCTTGACTGTATTTTCTTTTGATTTAGACAGGATAAAAATTATATTTAACGGAGGTTTTATGAAACCAAAAACTATTCTCTCATTGGCCATCACACTTATTTTTGCCGGCTCAATCTTCGCGGCGGATGAACTCAAAAGTATTACACTGCCTAAGGTTAATATCAAAAAGACATCCTTGGTAGACGCGCTCACAAAAAGGGTAAGCACCCGCGAGTTCGCGGACAAAGAAATCAGCCTGCAGGATTTGTCCAATGTCCTATGGGCCGCCGCCGGAATCAACAGGCCGGAGAACGGCTACAGAACATATCCGTCGGCAATGGGAAAGCAGAGCATTTCGGTATATGCTATAACGAAAGAAGGCGTATACATCTATGATCACACAAAGCACACTCTCGAGCCTGTAGCGGCCGGAGACTTCAGGGCAAAGGCCGGCGCGCAGGGCTTTGTGGCGACATCTCCGCTCAATCTCATATATGTTTCCGATACATCAAAGTTTGACGGTTCGGCCGCGGACAAAAGGGCTCTTGCCAATTTTGACGCGGGGCACTGTTCCGAGAATGTTTACCTCTACTGCGCGGCCGCCGGAATAGGAACCGTAATCAGGGCGTCGATAGACACAGCCGCGCTTGCGAAGGTTCTTAAATTAGGCAAAAACGACCTCATCGTAGGCGGACAAACTGTAGGTTATTTCGCAAAATAACCGGCATATATAAGGAGGGCAAAAGCCCTCCTTATATTAATTGATTGTGTGCCTGTCGTGAACACCCTCATATGAGTAGAACTCAGAAGGTTTAAACCATAACTCAAGTTCCCTTGCCGCGTCATTAGCATCGGCCGACGCGTGGATTACGTTCTTTACGCCGATACCTTTTTCATCCGCGTGTCCGTAGCTCACATGTGTGTAATCTCCGCGGATTGTTCCCGGAGCGGCGGCCTTTGGTTCCGTAGCGCCTACCATTTTGCGTACAACGGCAATTGCGTCAACGCCCTCAAGAGCCATCGCCACAACGGGCCCCATCGTAATCATGGCCTCGAGTCCCTTGTAGAAATTTTTGCCTACATGCTCGGCATAGTGCTTTTTGGAAAACTCGGCGTCTACCTTCACCATTTTCATTGCGGTGATCTTGAGGCCGACCTTCTCAAAGCGGGTAATAATCTCTCCGACTAATCCCCTCTCAACTCCGTCCGGCTTGACCAGAACAAGTGTTTTTTCTATCATTGTCAGTTCCTTCTTTTATTTTGTATTTTACAAGATTGATTCGGTCTTTCCTGAATCAAGCGCTTTTTTCAGGGCGCACCCAGAAGTCCACATCGGCGTATTTGGCCTGCAGCTCTTTAATCTTATGCCTTGTATCTAAGAATAGCTGTTTCATTTTGGCAAGATAATCGGCGTGTGATTTAAAATCCTCAAGGCTAAAGTTATAATCTTTATTATTCGGATCATAGTCAAGGCCGTACTTGCCGTCCTTGTTTTCTATAGTTCCGACTCCGTGGCAGACAGTACATTTCCAGCTTCCATCCTCCATGAGGGTGATGGCACGGCTTGTGCAATAGGGACAGGTTATTTCTCCATCAGTCTGATACGGTTTTTCCGGAGGATTCTCGATGGAAGCCGCAAGCCGGTGAAGCGCCCTGAGATTATCGCCCTGAACCGAGTCCCCGGGATTTGCCGTAAGTATGATTTGTGAATCCACAATATCAAGATGCAATTTGCGCGCGAAGATCACCATGTTCTCTTTAAGCAGTCCATCGCTGCCCGGGCGCCCGTATGAGCCAATAAAGACACAGTCCTTACCTTTAAAATCATCGTAGTTGTTTACAATTGACAGGAACCTGTCCAGCGTAACCTTCATAGCCGTATGGCCGCCGAGGTAATAGGCTGGCGCGCCTATTACAATCTTATCGGAACGGCGGACATGTTCGAGAAAAAACTCAAGGTCATCATTGAGCCTGCACTTTTTATCCGCGGGTATGCATGAATAGCAGGCCGTGCAGTATTCCAAGTCCAGCTCGTTTAGGCGGATCATTTCCCTTTCCCATGATTCGGGAAGCCGCATAAGAATTTCCTTAACCGCAAGCTCCGAGTTTCCGGCTTTGCGCGGCGATGAGACAATTCCAAGTACTTTCATATTCTTCCTCCAAAATTAATTTACGGACGCAGTCCATATCGGCGTATTTTTTTGTATATGCTTTGCTCTCCCCGGGAATCGAACCCGGGCCCCTGGTTCCGGAGACCAGTGCTCTATCCACTGAGCTAGGAGAGCTTATCTTTCTACGAAAGTTATAATTTGTCTTTAAAAAGTCAAGAATCTTTAAATCATATCCTCAATTTTTGCTTTACAAAAGCGCGGCCGGGGATGATATAACCGGCATGGAAAATTTACGCATTGGGAACGGATTCGACGCGCACGCGTTTTTGGAGGGCCGCGAGCTTGTTCTCGGAGGCAAAAAAATTCCGCATGAGAAGGGGCTTCTGGGGCATTCGGACGCGGATGTTCTTCTTCACGCAATCATGGACGCGCTCCTGAGCGCGGCCGCTCTGGGTGATATAGGCGTTCTTTTTCCGGACAGCGATGCGAGGTATAAGAACATAAGCAGCATTGTTCTGCTCGGCGAGGTTTATTCTCTTTTGCAAAAGAACAATATGCGCATCATAAATATTGACTCAACCGTAATATGCGAATCACCAAAAATAGCGGCTCATGTTTATGATATGAAACAAAATATTTCCATGGCGCTCGGCGGGCTTGCCCCGGAGCGCATAGGAATCAAGGGCACCACAACCGAAGGTCTCGGCTTTACCGGAAGAGGGGAGGGCATAGCGGCTATGGCCGCAGCGCTGCTTCGCGTTGATCCGCAAGCCTATACCCGTGTTGGTACATAGAACGGCATGAAAAATTTTGCCGGCTAAACGAGGTAATACAGTGAAAGACAATGCCATTAAGAAGTACAGCAAGGCAATCGCTTTGAATCCGCAAGACGCGGAAGCATATTATAAGCGCGGCGGCATCTATTACGAAGAGGGCGATTATGACGCCTCCATTGCCGATTTTACTAAGGTAATAGACTTGGGTCCCGAAGATGCCAATGTGTATAATGACCGGGGTAACTCCTATGCAGGTAAAAGAGAATACGACAGCGCTATCGCCGATTATAATAAAGCAATCAGTTTAAATCCTAAATTTTCCACGGCGTATAATAACCGAGGGAATATCTATGCAGGAAAAGAAGACTACGACAGGGCTATCTCCGATTATAATAAAGCAATTGGTTTAGATCCTGAATTTGTCCACGCGTATCTAAATCTGGGCAATACTTATTACACTAAAAGAGACTATGACAGCGCCATCGCTGAGTATACCCGTGTGATCAAATTAGATTCCCAAGGCGCGAAAGAAGTGTATTATAGCCGCGGCAATGCCTATTACGAGAAAAGAGATTATGATGCCGCTATTGCCGATTTTACCAAGGCACTCAGTTTAGATTCCAAATATATTGATGCGTATAATAGGCGAGGCGATGCGTATGATGCAAAATGGGAATATAGAAGCGCCATTGTTGACTATACCAAGGTAATCGGATTGGATCCGGGAAATGTAAGGGCTTATAATAACCGGGGTAATGCCTATGATGAGGAAGGCGATTACGACAAAGCTATTACCGATTACACCAAGGTAATCGCTTTGAATCCTGAAGGTAACTACGCATACAATAACCGGGGTATGACCTATACCAATAAAAATAATTATGACGCCGCCATCTCCGATTTCACCAGGGCAATCGCTTTAGATCCGCAAGACCCAGAAGCATATTATAACCGCGGTAATGCTTATTACAAGAAAAGAGATTATGACGCCGCCATTCCCGATTTTACCAAGGCAATCGCTTTGGATCCTAAAGGCGCGGAATTGTATTATAAGCGGGGCGCTGTCTATACCCAAAAAAGAGACTACGA
>JAITPE010000055.1 GCA_031289575.1 Spirochaetia bacterium
CAACATGTTGTAGGGGCAACCCTTGCGGTTGCCCCTGATTTGTTGATTTTTGTGGACACCACAACCGCAAAAAATCTCTTGACCGCGTGCCTGTTCTGTTTTAGTTAACCTCGACAGGATGTCGCAGTGCGGAGCGTGCACAGGACGTGCGAAAAACGCGGAGCCTTCAGCTTATCTAATGAGGTTGAGCCATGTTAAAGCGTGCGGTCTTATCTGTTCTTGTCTGCCTGTTTTCGGGGGGCATTGCCTTTGCCGATATTGATATGTCGAACGTGTACGCCTATCCGGTGCCCTATAATCCCAAAAAGTCGTCGATGAAAGCAATAAAGTTCGATAAAGGTGTATGGCCGTCAGTATCGTCAATCAAAATGGAAGTCTTTGACATAAACGGAGACAGCGTGACCGAGCGCACTTTTACAACGGCCGGCGACGTGCAGTGGAACGCGAGAAACAGCAGCGGGAAAATGGTCGCTCCCGGAATGTACATCATAAAGCTTTCGGTCGAGGACTCTAACGGCGATTTTGGAAAAAAAATTATAAGGGTGCTCATTGCGTACTGAGACATGAAAAAATTATTGTTTATCGCGGTCTTGGTACCGCTCCTGCAATCCGCTGCTGTTTTTGCCTCTGATGCCGGAAGCCGCGCGTCATATACGCGCGGCGGCTGGGTCGGCGCGCGCTACGCCGCAATGGGACAGTGCGGCGCGGTGCTTGCCGACGATGTCTACGCAATATACTGGAACCCGGCCGGACTCTCCGAGCTCAAGAGCAAAAAGAAGGCCGATGCCGATGACATTCTTGACAAAGCGAGAACCGGAAGCGTCGACCGCATAACCGAAGATGATCTCCTGAACTTCTCAGAGCCGGCCTCCGAGATGGGCGTCGCGCATCTCGGTATTTCCGCGGCAAGGCTCGATATCGACCGCAACGCCCTCTTTGCCGGCGGCGCCTTCGGCCTTTTCAGCGGAGTTCTCGGCGTCGGGGTCTACAGCATATTATCGCTCGATATTCCGTCTTATGACGAAACAGGCGCGCCGACCGGCCAAACCGCTTACGCGGGTTCGGCCGGTTATCTTTCGTACGGCTGGAGCCTTGGCGTGGCCTCCGTCGGCTTTTCGCTCAAGGGCCTTTACGAAAGAATCGCTGATTACAGCTACGCCGGCGCGGCCATCGACGCGGGCGCGCAGGTTTTTGTTCTGCCCTTTATCAAGCTGGGTTTTGCGATGTACGATATAGGAACAGGCCTCATGCCGGTCAATGACGATAACGGCAGCCTTAAAAAGGAATACGACCTAGGAAACCCATCGTTTCGAATCAACGCGGCTGTTATAAGCGATGTGGGTTTTACCCTTGTTGTCGGTTTTATGAGAAAACTTGAACAGGATGATTATTTTTTTAACTTTGGCGTGCAGTACAATGTCAAACAATTTTTAAGCATATACGCCGGCATGAATAACGAGGATTTCTCGGCCGGACTTACTGTGAGAATCGGTAATTTAGATGTCTCGTATGCCTTTGTCTTTGATAATATCAACGGTGGTGTCAATAATGTTGTCTCAACTTCCATGCTTTTCTAAATTTCCGGCAATAATGGGCATACTCAATGTTACGCCGGATTCCTTTTATGACGGCGGAAGGTACCTCGGCAAAGAGGCGGCTATGGAGCGCGCGCGTCAAATGGCGGATAACGGGGCCGATATTATAGATGTCGGCGGAGAGTCAACCCGTCCCGGAGCGGCCGCGGTGGGAGCGCAGGAGGAGATGGACAGGGTTTGCCCTGTAATCGAGGCCGCCGCGAAAGAACTTCCGGTATTGCTTTCGGTAGACACCACAAAGAGCGCTGTCGCGGCCGCCGCGGCTGCCGCCGGAGCGTCAATCATCAACGATATAAGCGGGGCGTCCTTTGACGCCGCCATGCTCGGTACGGCGGCGGCCTCCGGCGCGGCCATAGTGCTCACTCATACATCGGGGCGGCCGCGTGAAATGCAGTCCAAAACATCTTACATCGACCTCATAGGTGAAATAAAAAGTTTTCTGGAACGCGTGAGCGCGGAAGCGGAGGCTAAGGGCATAGATAAGGGCCGGATTATTCTTGATCCGGGAATAGGTTTTGGAAAAACCTTTGAAGACAACTACAGAATAATCAGACATATCCCCGAATTAAAAAAAATTGGTTTTCCTCTCCTTATCGGCTTGTCAAGAAAATCGCTTATTGGTAAACTGTACGCAAAAGACGAAAACCGCTTGGCCGCGACAATCGCGCTCAACTCGGTGGCTGTTTACGCCGGAGCGGATATCATAAGGGTGCACGATGTAAAAGCGCATAATCTCGCAATGGCTGCTCTTTTAAAGCTGAGGCAGGTTTCGTAAGGTATTTTATGACAGATATATTCGGCAAAATATCGCTGTATTTTTCCGATTTCTGGAATTCATATTTCAGACATGTGGTTGATATTGCCTTAGTGGGAGCGTTGTTCTATCTTGGGTACAGCCTTCTCAACAAGACGAGGGCGATTCAGCTCATCAAGGGCTTTATAGTTATTTTCGTTGTGGCTATTCTATCCAATCTGCTAAGGCTCGACACCATTGATTGGATTATCAAAAACATAACCACCTCGCTCTTCATAACCGTAATCGTTGTCTTTCAGCCCGAACTGCGCCATCTCATAACACAGTTCGGCCAAAGGCACTGGCTCACCTCGGACATGGCAAAAAAATCCTTTCCGTTGGATGAGCTTGTAAACTCGATATTTTCCATGGCTAACGAAAAGGTCGTTTCGCTCATAGTGATTGAGCGGAATACCGGCCTCAAGAGCTATGTGGAATCAGGAGTCGAAATAGATTCTGATATTTCCGAGGAGCTGATACGCACCGTTTTTTTTCCGCTGACTCCGCTCCATGACGGGGCCGTTATTATACAGGACGGCCGGATCGCCGCGGCCGCGTGTTACCTTCCGCTCAGCGATTCCAAGCAGCTGAAAAAGCAAAGCGGCGCGCGCCACAGGGCAGCGCTTGGCATTGCCGAAGAATCGGACGCGCTTGTGCTTGTAACCTCCGAGGAAAACGGAACTGTTTCGGTTATGGTAAACGGGAAGATGTATTCGCGCATAAAGGATTCCGATTTAAAGAACATCATCCTGTTTTACATGAATCCAAAAACGGCTTACGAGGAGTATAAAATCTGATGAGGCGTTTTATCGATAAATTCAAGGCTCTCATCCGCAAAAAGGACCTTCTCCCGAAAATTATATGCCTTTTGCTCGCCTGCGTGCTGTGGGCATACCTTTCGCTTGTGGGCAAGGGGGGCGATGAGATACAGTTCCGCGTGGCGCTCTCGTTTGAAAATCTGCCCGCGGGCATGGCGGTATCGAATATATCAAACAGATTTGTAACCGTCCTTGTTCAAGGAAAAACAGAGGCGATCAAGAGCGTTCATGTGAACAATATAAAGGCAATAGTCGACCTTAAAAAACCGCAGGTCGGAGTGTCGGCCCAGTACCCTATTCAAATCATAAGAAGCGGGATTCCCGATGGAGTAAGCGTAGAGTCACGGCAATACTCGGCCGAGATTGTGGTTGAACTTCAGGAGTCAAAATCGATCAAGGTTGTTCCGGTTATGACCGGCACGGTGGCCGCCGGTTTTTCAATAGGCCCTGTACGGGTAAAACCCGATACCGTGAGAGTGCGGGGGGCCAGGTCTATTGTCGAAAGCCTGACTAAATTGGATACAGGCGCGATTTCCATTGACGGAGCCGAAAGCGATATTGTAACCGACATCGTGCTTAACTCGGAACACATTGACTCTCTTGAACTTGGCGTGAGCCGTGTACAGGTAACAATTCCCGTGGCAAAGGAGGGCGCGTTTATCAATTTGTCTGTTCCGATTACAATAAAAAATCCTCCTAAGGGCTACGACTTGAGTTTAAGCGACACACAGACCGTTCTTGTGTATATAAAAAACAGCACAGGGGCAGCCTTGAACGCGGCCGATGTAAGCGACGCGATTGACTCCGCCGAGATAGATGAACTCATGAAGAACAAAAAGAAAGCCGTCCTTAAACTTCCCGTCAGCGCCGCGGTCAAAAACATGGAAGGCATCGAGATAATTTCTGTTTCGCCCGAGGAAGCCGGAATCTCCGTATTGGTAAAGTAATGCCCGAACTCTGTGTAAACATAGACCACATAGCCACGCTGAGACAGGCGCGCGGCGGAACCGAACCCGATGTCATAGCCTCTGCCCGCGTTTGCGAGGCAAACGGGGCAGCCGGAATCACCGTCCACCTTAGGGAAGACCGCCGCCATATACAAGACAGCGACGCGGCCGCGCTCAAGGGCACGGTAAAGGGCTGCTTTAATTTGGAAATGGCGCTCTCCGATGACATTATAGGCGCGGCCAAAAAGATTGTTCCTGACCAAATAACCATTGTGCCCGAAAAGCGCGCCGAACTTACCACAGAGGGCGGCCTTGATGTGGAGGCCAACCGCGCCAAAATAGCAAAAATTGTGAAGGAATTTCATGAAATAGGAGTCGTTGTGTCACTTTTCATCGAACCCTATCCGGAAACCGTTTTGCTTTCCAAAGAGCTTGGCGCCGACTATGTCGAGCTGCATACCGGAACCTATTGCAACGCAGGCCCGCAGACAGTCCGGCATGAGATAGAGCGCATATACGCGGCGGCCCGTGCCGCGGCCTCTGCCGGCATAGGCCTCAACGCCGGGCACGGGCTCAATTACACAAACCTGCCGCCGCTTCTCAAGGCCGAAGGGCTTCATGAACTCAATATAGGCCATTCCATAATTTCAAGGGCGGTTTTTACCGGCCTTGAAATTGCGGTTCAGGAAATGTGCCGAATCATAAAACAGCAGTGAGGTAATAAATGGGGTATTACATTTTTTCTTATGGAATAAACACAGGTAAAATAGCGGCGGCCTTCCACTCCGGCGATGAAAAAATATTGCAGCAGGTGCAGGAAACCGACACATTTGACAGCTATAGGGACTTTTTGCCGAGCGGCAAAAAGACCACCCCCGAAAAGGCCATAGATGATATTATAAAAAACAAGCCCTATGATACCGAATCGAATTTCGCTTACGGCTACGCGCTTATTTGCATGTGTGACGCGCTTGGCGAAAAATTGCCCTATATGCAGGAAATCAAATTGGGATACGAAACCGACCTTGTTAACGAATGCCTTGATGAGGATTTTAACATTAAGGAAATGGAAATAGAAAACAAATTATTTGAAAAAAAAATCCCGTTCGAAATACCCGCTATAGATGACTGGCCGATGATAGGCTTTTTGGGCGGACAAGGATTGGCCGAACTGAAAAAAACGCTCTCCAAAATAAAAATCACAGAGGAAGAAATAGACGAATTGTTTGAAGGCGACGAGGCCGATGACGACAAGGGCTGCGCGTATCAGCATATTAAAGGAATCATGGACAATATCGACTACTGTATCGATAATAATTTGGAGATGATAAGTTTTTGCCATTGATATCGCGGCGCATTCCGAAATGGAACAATACATCTCCTATATTTCGTAAGTCACTTGTTCTTTGCAGCTCTGCCTTAGTTCGTCAAGCGTTGTGCTGTCGACATAATCCGCAATAACCTTGGACAGGCCCTTCCAAAAATCAAGGGTTTCACATCCGGAAGCTCTGGGACATTCATTTTTTTCGGTCTCCAAGCAGGTGACAGGCGCGAGATTGCCCTCTGTTGTGCGCAAGATCGTGCCTACCGTGTATTCGGCCGGATTTTTTGCCAGCCGGTACCCGCCTTGGGAACCGCGCAGGCTTTTAAGCATGCCGGCCTTTGATAGCTGAATCACTATCTGCTCAAGGTATTTTACCGATATTTCCTGCCGCACCGAGATATCCTTCAGTGTGATGAATTCGCCGGTATTGTGCTCGGCGAGGTCGAGCATCAATCGCAGAGCGTATCTCCCTTTTGTTGAAATCTTCATAAGTTCACTCCTGATAGCTTACAGATTGTGACATTTTAATCATAAGGCATATTTTTTGTCTAAAACTTTTCATATTTTTCCGCTATTATTTGTCTGAATCAATATGAATCAAACGGTTTTTTGCAGAATGGCAAGCGTTTCTACATGAGGTGTCTGCGGGAACATGTCGAATGCCTCGAAAGTCTCTATTTTATAGCCTTCAAGGCCGGCTGCGCTCTCTTTGAACGCGGCCGGATTGCACGACATATAGATTATGCGTTCCGGATTCATATTAAGTATATGCTTAATCATGGATGGGTGTATTCCGCTCCGAGGCGGGTCAAGAATCAGCGTATCGGCCCGGTGCGCCGCGTATATGTGATCCTTGGCGTCCATTTGAATGAACTTAACGTTTTCCGCGCCGTTGAGCTGTCTGTTAAGTTCGGCCGCGGCAACCGATTCGGCCGAAAGTTCAACGCCGGTCACACTTTCGGCCGAATCCGCGACAAAGAGTGATATGCTGCCCACGCCGGAGTACAGGTCGATGACGCGTCCCTTGACCGCGGTTTTTATGCGCCGGTACATCTCCCGGGCTATGAGCGGGTTCGATTGAAAGAACGAGTTGGGGCTTATCCTGTAGCGGACTCCGTCAAAATCCTCCTCAATGAATCCTTTTTTTATGTCTGATATTACATCGCCGAAGCTTAAATCCGCCATGCCGCCGTTTACCAAAAGCGACATGGAATCCACCGAGTCCGCAAGACTCGCCGTGATATCCGGAATGCGGTTGCCGCCGCTTGCCGTGACCAAATTCAACATTGTCTCGCCGGTAAAACGCGCCTGCCGCAGGACAATGTAGCGCAGATACCCCTCATGCCGCAGATAATTGTAGCCCTCAACCGAGGCAAGCGCCGCGCGCGCCGATATGTAGCGCTCTTCCATCGCGCCCTGCATTATGGGGCACTCCGCAATATCAACAACAAAGCGGTACGAGCCCTCTTCCCTGAGTCCGATTTTACCGAAGGCGGCCACCATGTCCATTCGGCTGCGGTAGCGGAATGGCTCCGCGGGAAAAACCTCACCGACCGGCGCTATATCGCCAAGCAGATCAAATAAGTATTCTTTTTTAAGCAGCAGTTGATTTTCGTATGATATATC
>JAITPE010000099.1 GCA_031289575.1 Spirochaetia bacterium
CTGCCAGTTTAAGATTAGGGGCGTCTGGCACCGGGGAGAAATCCCGGAAAGAATCCGGAAAATATTCGGGAAAATCGGCATAGACTCCCTAAAGTAAGCGGAGTTAGGGTTTAACAGGCTGTTTGCGCTGCGCCGCAGTAGCGGCTTGGTGCTTCGTTCGCTAGGTCGCCTACGGCTCCCACGCTCACAACGCACACAATTTTGCGCCGCGCCTTGCTACGCAATGCTCTTTAGCGGCGCAAAATGCTACGCATTTTTTTATCGCGCCGCAAAAACGTCATATACCGCCGGAACGTTAAACGCCATTAATTCCTGAACATCTCGGAGGGAATGGCAGCACCGCCGTCCGTGGCGGTGCAAAAAACAAAATCTTACAAAGAGGTAAGAAAGATTGGAGGATTTATGAAAAAGTCATGTGTTGTATTAATAGTTGGTTCAGTGCTGTTAATCGGACTGTTAGATGCTTGCGCTTCAACCGCTCAAGTTCCTTATCGCTCATTATCCGAAGTGCCAAATGTGAAGACGGTAGGCATAGTACAGGCAATATATGAATTTCAATTTTATGACGGCACTTGGGGAACGGATCGGATCCTTAATGAAAGGGCGTATTCTGGATTGCTTAAAGTCGCAAAAAACGAATATACAGGAAACATTGATATAAGAGATATAACTTGGTCTTATGGTAAAGGGCTTAAAGGTGGTATGTGTGAATATCTGGCAAATGGAAAAGTTGTTTTATTGGACGGAGGAAACACGGCTAGAGCTGGCACCGGAATTGAAGGAGCGCTGGCAAGAGCCGCCGAACAAACATTGAAAAATATTCCCCAAAAATCAAAAATAGCAATTGTTTATATTACCGCGCAGGATAAAAGCACAACGGATTATATAGCCGGCGAACTTGAATTTATATGGGTAAATGAAGGTTATATAATAACCGACAGAAGCCAATTGGACAGATTAAGAAGAGAACAAAATTTCCAAATGAGCGGAGAAGTTGATGATGAAACAGCCGTTTCTATTGGTAGGTTTGCGGGGGCAAGTATTATTGTAACCGGAAGTGTCGATGGAGAAGGCAATCTCCGTAGATTGCGTTTAAGAGCATTGGATACACAAACAGCACAGGTTGTCGGTGTAGCATCAGAAAGGTTGTAAACATTATTTGTAAAGGAATAAAAGCATCGCCCATAAAAGCATCGCCCGCATCCGTGCGGGCGGCTAACGTAACAGGAATTAACGGCGCTTAACGCGATAGGTTTACGACGTTTTGACAGCCCATATAAAAAAATGCGTAGCATTTTTAGGGCTGACAAAATGTGGCGGAGCAATGGCGTGGGAGTGAGCGTAGCGACCGACCTAGCCGTTGCGTAGCCCAAGCCGCCTAATGGCGGCGAAGCGTAAACCGTGTGTTATGCGAGCGTAAAAAATCGGGCGCGAATAGCGCGGTAATTACGTCTGACAACTATTAGGCCGAATTTCGAGTTTCTAATCTAGGGCGTTGTAGTATAAAAAAAGCTCGTCTTCTGATATGGTAAAGTATCAAACAAACCAAACAGGAGATGAGCGAAATGGACGAATCCACATTAATCACAGTGTATTGCATAGTTGATGAGTTTATCAATATGGTGACGCGGCTTCCCGTGGGGAAGGAAATACGGAAACGCCGGGCCGGCAAGCGAGGTCCGAAAGCGCGCCTGGCGCCGGCTGAAGTGATAACACTTAACATATTGCGCTTCCACTTGAAAGTACATGACTTAAAGAATTTACATCTGCTCGCGCAAAACATGTATAAATCTTATTTTCCCTCTCTGCCCGATTACGGGAACTTTCTAAAAGCGGCAAATAAATCATTTCCCGCGATTCTTGTTTTCACACAATATCTTTTATTTCGGGGCAGGCAAAACAATAAAAGGCAAACGTTTTTCATGGATTCCACCCCGCTAAGCGTCTGCGATAACCACTACATAAATACGCGTAAGGCGGCGGAAGATTATGCTTCCCGCGGTAAAACGACTAAAGGGTGGTTTTACGGGTTTAAACTGCACGGCGCGTGTGATAAATACGGAACACTGGTGAATCCGGTTTTCCCTGCCGGGAGTGTTCATGACAGCCGGATGGCGTCCGATACGGCAGACCCGCTTGCGGGTCTTTTCGTTTGCGGCGCGGGATATATTCTGAAGGAAGAAGTATTCAAATCACTCTATGAGAAACACCGTCATATTCTGAACGCTACCCGGAAAAACATGAAACGAGTTATGACAACAGAACAGGGGCGGCTGTTCAGAATGCGGAATCGCTTTGAAACCGCATGGGGTGTTTTAAAAGAGCGTTTTGAACCGGTATATCATTTAGGGCGAAGTATGGACGGCCTTTTTAGACATCATTTTTACAGCATCGCGAGTTATTTAATATTTCCACATCTTAAATAGTTAACTTATGGCCAACCGCGTCAACAAACAATGGATATCTTGTCTCCCATACGCAGGAATATATCGAAACCGGTACTACAATAATAATCATTGCTTTTACTCCCTGCTTCACCTTAATAGACTAAAATATTTCCAATATGGGTTCAATAGACTCATCATCATTTTCTAAATCTGTTTTATACCTGAAACACAGATCTTCCCGCATAAACCGTTGGGCATCCTCCGGCGGAAGAGCAGCCCCCGCCGAAGCCTTATGCCCCGCAATTCCGGCTAGCCCCATAAGATCAAATTTCCCTTCACGAGATCGAAAAGACATCTGCCCAAGTTTACCATGAAAAGTTTGAGCGCAGACTAGATATTCAACATCCATATTATCCTATATTTATCCCTTTTACAGGCGAATCATGGGGCCGTCCGGTTCGTCAATTCCCTATAATATAATAATACCCTATTAAGGATGGAAATGTGATTTTTGTGAGTTTCCGGTAATACTGTTGGGCCTAGACCGATACTGAAAATTCAGGATTATACTAAGTCTTGATAGAATATAGACTTACTCACTAAAAGATTTGCTCCCGCGCAGTTTTTGCGCCTGTGGTATACAGGATGAAGTAAACCAACCTTACATCGTGGCGGCGCCGGGTAACTGCTCACCCGCTAGCACATAGCGCTCGATGAAGTCCGCAAGGCCGTCGTTGTCGTTGGTTTTTTCAGTGGTGTAGCGGGCGGTTTTTTTGACACGCTCATCGCCGTTGAGCATGGCAACGCCATAAGCGGCCCAGCGAAGCATCGCTTCATCGTTCATCGAATCGCCAAACGCCATGACTTCTTCGCGGGAGAGGCCGAGCCTGCCGGCAACTATCGCAAGCCCGGAGCCTTTGTCGCAGGCCGGCGGCATTATCTCAAGGAAATACGGCTTGCTGGTAAAAAGCGTTATCGCATCGCCCATCATGTTGCGCAA
>JAITPE010000167.1 GCA_031289575.1 Spirochaetia bacterium
GAGTAACAATTTCGGCCGTATTGATTTCACAAAAGCTGTGGGTCTTAACTTTGCTCCGTGGGATGAATTGCGCTACCCGGCCCTTGCTCTGTGCTACGAGGCCGGAAGGAGAGGAGGCACTATGCCGGCGGTAGTCAACGCCGCCAACGAGGCATCGGTCGAGGCGTTCATCGGCGAAAAAATATCCTTTACAGATATTGTAGAAATTGTTGAAAGGACAGTTGACTCTTGCGGCGTTTTGGATAATCCGGATATTCATGAAATATTTGAGGCTGACCGGCGTGCAAGGGAAATATCAGTCAAATTTATAAGAGGTATGAGAAAATGATGATTCTTATATATATAGCGGCCGCGGTGGTTCTGCTGGGGCTTTGCATATTTGTCCATGAGCTTGGGCATTTGCTTGGCGGAAAAATGGTGGGCATAAAGGCGCGCGTTTTTTCGATGGGCTATGGAAAGGGCTTTATAAAAAAACAAATCGGTGACACCACCTATCAGGTAACGCTTATTCCGTTTGGGGGCTACTGCCAGTTTTATGGAGAGAACCCTTCCGAGGAACGCGCGGGCGAGGGGTACGAGTTTCTCTCAGCCGCGCCGTGGCGGCGCATTGTTACGGTTTTCATGGGGCCTTTTTTTAACCTGATCTTTGGAATCATACTTTTTTTTATTATGAATATGGCCGGTTACACAAAGGATACCAACCGTATTTCTATTCCCGATGAATACCGCAGCGGCAAATACATATCGCCCGCCTACAAAGCCGGAATGGAGAACGGCGACCGGATTGTTGCCATAAACGGCAAAACCATCCGCGGCTTTGACGATATTCAGATGCGGGTTCTTTTCTCTGACGGGCGCGCGCTCAATGTTAAATATGAAAGGGACGGCAGCGCCCGCTCGGTCGAGGTTGTGCCCGAGCTGCTGCAGGGCGGCCGTTACGCGATGGGGGTTCTGCCTTACGGCAAGCGCCTTATGATGGGCGGTCTTGTGCACGGAGAGGCGGCCGAGAGCGCGGGCATTGATGAGTACGATGAAATACTGAGCCTTGATTCGGTACAGGTGACTACTTCTGATGAGTTTACATCGTACATCAGGAGCCGCGCCGGCCAACCGGTAGCCATAAAGATTCTCAGGGGAAAAAAGGAGATGGAGTTTCATGTAACGCCGAGGGAAAACACATTTATTACAATGGACGGCAAACAGCTTTTTGACTCTACTCTGCTTGACAAGCTTGCTCAGGACGGCTCTCTTTCCATGGACGGTAAAACTGTTTTTTCGGCCCGTGATTTTATGCTCGCGGCGGCGGCCAACAAGGACAAGGTTGTAACTCTGGAACAGAAGGATTATTCGGTAAAAGGCAAAATAGGCATTGAGACCAGAGGGTTTATCGGCGCTTATCTTGTTACGGCTCCCGAATCGGTAGATGTCCGCTTTGGGCTTGTTGATGGAATTGCCCAGGCCGTTACCGAGCCATTCGACTTTATTGTCATGAACCTCAAGGGGATCGGCATGCTGTTTTCGGGTGAGATGGATGTGAGGGAAAACCTTTCGGGCCCTATCCGCATAGCGCAGATCGCCGGCGATGTCGCGTATTATAAGGGAATATCGGCCTTTATTCTTCTTATGGCAAAGATATCGATTATTCTTATGGTGATGAATCTTTTGCCCATTCCGGCCGTCGATGGAAGCCACATTATTTTTTACACAATAGAGGCCGTGCGAGGCAAACCGCTGAGCCAAAAGGTTATGGAGCGCATCCAGACCGCGGGGATTATGATTCTGCTGATTCTCGGCGCGTTTGTCATCATCAACGATATATCAACGCTGCCCGTTATTCAAAGGCTTTTTAATTGAAGGTAACAGCATCCTCCGGGCACCCTGCCAAACACTCAACGCAAAAAACCGGAGGATAAATGCAATTCTTGTACGTTCTGGCAGGAGGAGGAATCGGCGCTCTGCTGCGTTACGCCTCTTCGCAATACATCACCTCGCTCTTGGGCACGGCCTTTCCATTTGCAACTCTTTGTGTAAATGCCGCGGGGGCGCTGGCCGCCGGATTCCTGTTCAGCGTTTTTCAAATGCTGCTCGTTCCCTCCGCTCTGCGCCTGTTTTTAGTAAGCGGATTTCTGGGCGGATTCACAACCTTCTCGGCGTATTCATTGGAAACCGCAAACGCTTTTCTTGAAGGAAACGCCCAGCGCGCGCTGCTCAACATACTGCTTAACAACGCACTCTGCATAATCTCTGTACTGCTCGGCATATTCGCCGGCAGGCTAATAGTAAAGGCTTAATGAAATACATAATAACAGCTGCAGTTGAGCGCCGTTGCCACCGAGTCCGAGGCTGCTGCTTGACACATGCAGCAGCCTCGGACGGCTTTTTTGATTCAAAAATTACAGGGCGCCCGCTTCGGCCTTGCTTGCTTTGAGCCAGTACTGGCTGCGGCCTATGCCGAGTCCTATTTCTCCGCGCATTTCAAGCGTGTCTTTTGCGTATTTGCCGCCGGCCGGATGAAAGGTAACTTTACACTTGTACATTTTGCCGTCGGTCGGGTCAATGATGCGCCCGCCGCTCCAGTAGCCGTCTTTCTCTTTGGTTAATCCAAAAATCCACGGTGTTCCTATTACATTCATCTCGGACACATCGCCTGCCACAGGAAAACCTGAATAGCTCGGCTTGCATTTAGATGCCTTTACATCGGCCTTATTGGTTTTGGAGAGAATTTTTCCGTAGAGTCTCTGGTCATAGCTGCTTTGGTAGATCTGCCATCCGGCTGTAGGCTTGCCTGTTTTTTCATCGTAGCTTATCCAGTAGCCTTCAACCGGGTCCGCGGCAAAGCCGACGCCTACCGATAGAATGATCACTGAAAGCAGCACAATCAGTTTTTTCATGTTACACCTCTTTATTGATTAATTTTTTGTAATATAGTATTACCATCACAATTTGACCAACCGATATTTTTGCGAGCCGAGTCCCAGCTTTTCCGCGTATTGAATCTGATATACCCCGTTCCTGCTTTCAATGCGTTCTATTAAATGTTTCTTTCCGCTTTCGGGGCTCGCGTAAATCAGGTCAAGGCTTGCCTTCTCAAGCGCGACAGGATCGGTTGAGGCCAATATGCCTATGTCGGGAATCTCCGCGTGGCCGGCTCCGGCGCTACAGTCGCAGTCAACCGACAGATTGTTTAGTACATTGATGTACAGTATTTTTCCCTGTTT
>JAITPE010000170.1 GCA_031289575.1 Spirochaetia bacterium
TGATAGTGTCCAATACATGCACTTCCGCATGGTTTAATGGAAATCCAGTGCCGTAATCCCGTGCTATTTTCCTTTCATTGCCCAGCATAGTTGCGGCTTTATTAATTTTTTCTGCAATGGCAAGAGCCAATTCTCTATTCATAACACTATCCTCTCGTTTGTGCGGCTCCAAGCCGCACGGTAAATCAACGTCTCTATAAAGATATTGTAGCGGTTAAAATAATATTGTCAATATGTCTTTTGAATTTATTTTTTATTAATTTACAGAAAAAAACAGCGCTTACTTCAAGGCGGCTTTTTCGTTCAATTTTCAAGTTCCTTATCCGCTTGCTTTTGTTTTAAATAATTATCTATTGATAATTTACCATCAGAAAACATTCCAATCAAAGAATCAAAAGATTTTTTCTCCTCTGTAATGGGAGTTAACATAAATATCCTCCATATAATTTTTTGCTCATGCCTTTTCAAGAAAAGGATCTTGAAAAATTGTGTTAGTATATCCCGTTCATGCGTATTGTCAACTGTTTATTATCTACCTGCTACCTGCCGGTAGCCGGTAGCAAAAGACCTAAAAAATGTTGACAAATAAGTCTTAATATGGTATTATAAAAGTACTGGAGGAATAAAATGGCAATTAACTTAAAAGAAGATATAAAACCTATTTCCTATATAAAAACAAATGCGGCGGAAATGATGAAATATGTGAATGAGCGTAAGAACCCTATTGTTATAACTCAAAATGGTGAGGCCAAGGCTGTGTTAATAGATATAGAGACATATCAAGAAACACAAGACGCTTTCGCTTTAATGAATATAATAAAGATTGCTGAAAAAGATATTAAGGATGGAAACATAAAGAAAGCCGACAAAGTGTTTACTGCTATGAGGAAAAAAATTAGCAAAAATGGCTGAGGAAATAGAACTATATGAAGTAAATATCACAAATTCCCGCCCTGCCGTAAAATATTACATAAATGTAATATTTTTACACTGAATATTTCTTGCCTTTTTTCATGCTGCTATAAAAAATAAACGGTGCTCTATTCTTTCGCACCGTTTATTTTTTGCCTTATCATGGAGGGGTATATGAAACTGTTGATTGTGGATGATTCCAATATCATGAGGAAAGCAATCGGCAAGTACCTGTCCGAATTTAATCTTGAAATAGTAGGCAATGCCGAGAACGGCGAGAAGGCCGTTGAACTGTTCAAGGAACATCTGCCCGATTTAGTTACGCTTGATATCACAATGCCGAGAATGGACGGCCTTACATGCCTTTCCAAAATGATGGAGATCAAACCCGACGCGAGGGTGCTTATTATAAGCGCGCTGAAAGACAACGCTACGGCCATTCAGGCTGTTAAACTTGGAGCAAGGGGCTTTTTATCAAAACCATTTAATGAAAAAACGCTGCAGGAAGAGATCACAGCCTGCCTTAAATAAGCTTCAGGGAATATTTTATGAAAGAGAACGAAATAAAAGTATTCATAAAGGTCATAACGGATTATTTCGGGAGCGTAACCGGCGGAGAGAGCCTCGCCTCTATGGGGGTTCCCTTTATCAAGGACGCCAAATCTAAAGTTTTTTCATACACCGCAATCATAGGAATATCCGGCTCAAGAAAGGGAGGGATTTTTTTTACAACAGAGCGCCCTCTGCTTGAGGATATTGCTTTTCACATACTCGGCGAGAAGGATGTCGACGAACCCACAATCATGGATCTTGTGGGCGAAATGACAAACGTAATTGCCGGAAATTTGCGCGAAACCTTCGGAAGCTCATTTTTTATATCGGTCCCCATAATCATGAAGGGCAAAATCGAATAGATCAGCCTAAAGCTCAACCCGCCGGTCTTTATAATCCCAATCGAGTGGAACGGACATAAGTCTCAGCTTGGAATAGGGTTAGAGTAGGATAGCGCAATGGAGAAAAGCGCGGTTGATATTCTCTGGATTCTCATATCCGGAACTCTTGTCTTTATAATGCAGGCCGGTTTCGCCATGGTCGAATCCGGAATGACAAGGTCAAAGAACAGCATCAATGTTGCGATAAAAAATCTTACAGACCTTGGCATATCAACCGTCTTCTTTTGGGCATTCGGCTTCGCGTTCATGTTCGGCGTATCGTTCAATGGTTTTATCGGAGCGAGTAATTTTTTCTTCACAGCCGGCAGCCTTTCGCTTGCCACATTTGTTTTCTTTCAAATAACCTTTTGCAGCACCTCCGCTACTATAGTGTCGGGCGCTGTTGCCGAAAGAATGAAATACAGCTCGTACATTATATCAACAATAATCATGTCTGTTATTATTTATCCGGTTTTTGGGCACTGGGCCTGGGGCGGCGTGCTTGACGGAACAGGATCGGGCTGGCTTGCTTCTAAGGGCTTTATTGATTTTGCCGGGTCAACCGTTGTTCACAGCATGGGCGGATGGGTTGCCCTTGCGATACTTCTCATAATAGGCCCCCGCCTCGGACGTTTTACGGATGACGGAGGGGTGAACCGTATAAATGGAAGCAATATTCCGATTGCGGTGCTTGGAGTTATGCTTCTGTGGTTCGGCTGGTTCGGCTTCAACGGGGGCAGCACGCTTGCCCTCAATGATGCCGTGGCCGGAATTATATTGCGTACAACTCTCGCTGCCGCGGCCGGCATGATGGGAGCGCTTTTTGCCGGCTGGCCTATTTTTAAAAAGGCCGATATAAATCTTCTCCTCAACGGTTCGCTTGCCGGATTGGTAGCCATTACCGCGTGCTGCCATGTGGTCTCTGAGGTGAACTCCGTTATCATCGGCGCCGCGGGCGGAATTATTATGATGCTCTGCACATTGCTTCTTGAAAGGCTTAAGATCGATGATGCTGTGGGAGCAATACCTGTGCATCTCGCCGCAGGCATCTGGGGAACATTATGTGTAGGCATCTTCGGCAGCCTTGAATTGATCGGCACCGGACTCGACCGCTGGTCACAGATTGTTATTCAGCTCATCGGCATTTTGAGCTGCGGAGTTTGGGGGTTCGGCGTATCCTTTGCGGCGCTCTTCATCATCAATAAAATTTTTCCTTTGAGAATATCGGCCGCCGATGAAAGAGCGGGACTTAACGTTACGGAGCACGGCGTTACAACAGAAATTCTTGACCTCTATATAACCCTTGTGGAACAGGCCAAAACAGGAGACATCTCAAAGCGCGCTATCGTTGAACCGTTTACCGAGGTGGGGCAGATTGCCGGGATGTACAATAATGTTTTGGAAAAACTTGAATCGAGCACGGTTGAAAAAACCGATTATGTGAGCATTCTTGACAATGTATCCGACGGATTATTCCTTATGGATAAGGGTGGAATAATATCTCCGTATCATTCATCGGCCCTTGAAAAAATATTTGAGAAAACCGAAATAGCTGGCAGCGGCTTCACATCGCTGATATCCTCTTACATTGACTCCGCTGTTTTAAATTCGGTCAAGGATTATCAAGAACTTTTATTCGACATAAGCCGGCCCATGAGAACTTTGGAAAAGATCAATCCGCTCAGAGAGGCCGAGCTCTTTTTTGATCTGGGAACCGGCGAATTTAAAAACAAATTTCTCGAGTTCGCGTTTAAGCGAATAGAAAAAGGAGATTCTGTTTTCCGCGTAATGGTTCTTGTGCGTGATGTTACAATTGAAAAAGAATTGGCCAAGGAGATTGAGGATACACAAAAAAGAACAAGCCTTGAAATGGAGCTGTTCTACAGGGTTCTTCATGTCGAACCTGGAACTTTTTCCGGCTTTATATATTCCGCGCTTGATGATCTGGACAGAATAAATTCAACTCTCTCTGTTCAGGACGGAGACCCGGCAGAAAAGCTGCGCGAGATATTTCGGATTACGCACTCCATCAAGGGCGATTCCGATATGCTCGGATTTGATTTCCTTGCCGATTTCGCTCACGAAATAGAAGATAATATTTCGGCGCTGCTTAAACGAGGCGGCATAAAAAACGATGACTTTCTTTCCGTCATTATTTCTTTCAGCGAGTTTAAAAGCATCATGGAAAAAATGGAATTGCTGTTCAATAAATGGGGCGCTGCCAATTCTGATGAAATGCCCGCGGATGGAAAACTCTCTTTACAGCTTGAAACGCTTGTTAAAAAACTTTCGGAACGCCACAATAAAAAAGCTGTCATAGACTGCGGTGAGGTTGATTCCATTGTTCTTTCGACGGAACTCAAAAAAGCGGTCAAGGACATACTTGTACAATTGATAAGAAATTCCATGTTCCACGGAATAGAGGACGAAAAAACAAGAACGGAATCCGGGAAAAACCCCGAAGGCAGGATTGGCGTTTCTTTAAGCAAAAATGATGATACTGTTACTCTTGTTTATTCGGATGACGGGCAGGGAGTTGATGAGAAAAAAATAGCCCGCAAGATGGCCGAAGAGGGGCATACGGGTGAAATAGCCCGCAGGGATATTTTAAAATATATTTTCACCGATTCAGGCTCAACAGCTTCCAGCGTTAACAAGAGCGCGGGCCGCGGCGTCGGCCTCGCTCTTGTTAAATCCATTGTTTTGCGCCATAAGGGAAAAATTTTGGTGGACTCCAGACAGGGAAAATCCCTAAAGTTCACTGTAACGCTCAAAGCGGGGAAAGAATAGGGAGCAATTCAATGCGTCTTAATGATATGCTGATTATGACGAGGTACCTTCCCGAGGAAGTACTTCGAAGAATAGAAGAATCCGGCGAGAACCCGTTGGCCTCAAAGAAACGGGAAGCCACAATACTTTTTTTTGACATACGCGGTTCCACAAAAATAGCGGAATCGCTGGGCGGCGATATATTCGCTTCTTTTTTAAACGATATTTTTACCGATACTATAGATTTTATCTACAGCAACGGAGGGTTTGTAAATAAACTTCTCGGCGACGGACTGATGGCCGTTTTCGGCTGCCCAATAGAATCAACTAATCCATGCCTGCAGGCTTTGAAGGCCGCGGTACAGATTCAGAATTACCTAAAAACTTATAACGATGTGCGGCCCGAATATATTGCAAATCCAATAAGAGCCGGCATAGGCATTGCCACAGGAACTGTCTTTTCCGGCATAATCGGATCTGTTCGTATTCAGGAATACACAGTTTTGGGAGACGCCGTTAATATTGCCAGCCGCCTTGAGAGCCTCACAAAGGATTTCAACTGCCGCATAATAGTTGATCAAAATACATTCAATCATGTAGAGGCCTCTGCCAATTGGAAAGAACTGCCGCCGGTAACGCTGCGCGGCCGGCAGAATCCTGTTAATGTATATGCCCTGTAATGTTGAGGATCAACTCTTTAGAGCGTATTTTCATGCTGAAATAACGCTCTAAAAAAAGTGACATAGAAAACAAAAGGCCGCGCAGACTGGCTGCCGAATACTTGTGCTGAGCAATGCCGCTGAATTTTGTATTCAGCGAAGCTGAAACAAAATCCAGCGCATCTTTGCCGAGCATGTCTTTGTCCGCGCCCGAACAGTTTCCGCATACAACGCCCATGTCGTGAGTATCAAAGGCAAACGCGCTGAAATCATTCGCCCCGCACACCTTGCAGCGGAGAGTCAAGTCAAATATGCCGTGAAGCCTGAGAAGGTGAATGATGAAAAAAACAGCCAGGCCAAGCGGCCTGTCTGTTTTTTCCATCGAAAACAGCGCGCCGGCGAGGAGGTCGAAAACCGGGTTCTCTTTATTGCCGAAACCGGTCGTCTGTTCAACGAGCTCAAGCAGAAAGGCGCTGCAGGTGATTTTGGCGAAATCGGA
>JAITPE010000029.1 GCA_031289575.1 Spirochaetia bacterium
AGTTTCGATTTCACAAAGACGCTCGACGCGATAAAAATGAACTTAGAGGAAAATTTATGCGACGACGAGCGATACCTTGCCCTGAAGGATATCGAGCAATGGGACAAACACTGGAAAGAGTATACCGCTCAAGTTAGTCGTGAAAACAGGTCGTTGCTGTCATTCAGAAATTATATTTCTTTGGGAAAGACTCAGAGCGTCTCTTATGATAAGGGCATTGCGCTATTGACAGCTCATATGTCTAAAGGCCTACAATTTGAAGTGGTGTTTGTAATAGGATTGACGGAGGGCACATTCCCCGACTATCGTGCTGTCAGATCAGGCGGGGCTGAAATGGAACAGGAAAAAAGCAATATGTACGTTGCCGTTACTCGCGCAAAAAGGCTTTGTTTTTTATCACATCCCGAAATAAAAATGATGCCATGGGGCGACGAAAAGCAACAAACGCCGTCGCGGTTTATTAAAGATGTACTTCCAAGCAATGACTGAAATTTGCCGCTTCGGGGTGTCCGGCGGGATGTCATCCCGCCGGCTTTGCTGGAAACAGAGAACGTTTGCAGCTTCGCTATAATTTTATGACGCCTTGTTTTTCTTCGTCTCTTCCATGTCTTTGAGAATCTTGGCCTGCAGTTCCTTGTTAATGGGAAGATACTTGTAAAACTCCATCGAGTATGTTGCCCGGCCGCTTGTTATGCTTCTGAGAGTTGTGGCATAGCCGAACATCTCCATGAGCGGAACAAATCCGTCAACCTTCTGTGAACCCTTTCTGTAACGGCGCATTGACTCAATCTTGCCGCGCCTCTTTTGGAGATCGCCCACGACATCCCCGATATAGTCGTCGGGAGTGTTTACCTCAATCTTCATCATAGGCTCAAGAAGTATAGGGTTGGATTTCAGGAAAGCGTTCTTGAAACAAATCGAAGCGCATGTGCGGAATGCCATTTCCGATGAATCGACATCATGGAAAGAACCGTCAAGCAGAACAACCTTCACGTCCACAATGGGGAACCCGACAAGAATCCCCTCATTCATTGTATTGATGATTCCCTTCTCAACAGAGGGGATATACTCAGTGGGTATGGCCCCGCCCTTGATCATGTTGACAAACTCAAATCCCTTTTCATCGTTAGGCTCGATACGGATAACGGTATGAGCGTACTGTCCCTTGCCGCCCGTCTGCTTAACATGCTTGTAATTTTCCTCATACTCGCCCGTAATAGTCTCACGGAAGGCAACAGAGGGCTCGCCGACAATTGCCTCTATGCCGAACTCTTCCTTGAGCCTGTCTACAATAATCTCAAGGTGCAGCTCGCCCATTCCCGAAATAATAGTCTCATTGGTTTCCTCATCGTGCCGCACATTAAACGACGGATCCTCCATCGCCAGCTTTCTCAAGGCCGCTCCAAGTTTCTCGTCCTCTTTTTTTGTAGGCGGAGACACCTTCATTTCAATAACAGACGGCGGAATGAATATCGACTCAAGATAGAGCGGACTGTTCTCGTCACACAAGGTATCACCTGTTTTTGTATTTTTCATGCCGATGAGAGCGACAATGTCACCGGGACCGGCAACCTCGACCTCTTCCCTCTCCTTGGCTCTGATACGCAGTATGCGGCCGATTCTTTCGGGCTTGTTCTTTGTCGAGTTCAACACCTGCATTCCGCTCTTGAGCTCGCCGGAATAGATTCGTATAAAGGTCTGCTGCCCGACATACGGGTCGTGAATCAGCTTGAAGGCAAGCGCGCAAAACGGATCTTTCGCGCTTGGATGCCGCGTTTGTGATTTTTCGGGATCGTCAATGCTGGTTCCCACAACAGCGCCCACATCTACCGGCGATGGCAAATAATCTATGACGGCGTCAAGAAGAAGCTGAACCCCTTTGTTCTTGTAGGATGAACCGCACAGAACAGGCGTTATGTTGAGCTTCAACGCGGCCTCGCGGACAGCTTTTTTCAGAAGCTCATTTGAGACTTCCTTTTCCTCAAGAAAAAGTCCCATTACCTCTTCATCGTAATCGGCGATTTTTTCTACGAGAAGAGCCCTGGCCTTCGCCGCCTTCTCCTTGTAGTCATCCGGAATCGGGGACTCCGTCATCTGCATTTCTTCAAATATATACGCCTTCATGCTTACAATGTCGATCATGCCGTTAAAATCCTCTTCTACGCCGATAGGCAGTTGAAGAGGAACAGGATTGGCGTCAAGGTACTTATCCATCTGCGCTATTGCTTCATAAAAATCTGCGCCTATACGGTCCATCTTGTTTACAAAGGCAATGCGGGGAACCTTATAGCGGTCGGCCTGATTCCACACAGTTTCGCTCTGGGGCTGAACTCCGGCTACGGCGCAGAACAGCGCGACCATTCCGTCAAGAACGCGCAGCGAGCGTTCGACCTCAACGGTAAAATCAACATGTCCGGGAGTGTCGATAATATTGACCTGATAATTTTTCCATGTGCACGAAATAGCGGCGGACGCGATTGTGATGCCGCGTTCCTGCTCCTGCTTCATGAAGTCCATGGTGGCCTGCCCGTCATGAACCTCGCCGAGTTTCCGCGTTGTGCCGGTGTAGAATAACATGCGCTCGGTGGTTGTTGTTTTTCCGGCGTCGATGTGCGCAGCAATGCCGATGTTTCTGAAGTTTTGATAAGACATAGAGATAATCCTTAAAAAAGTTTATAGGTTGAGCAAAGTTGGATAATTATTTATTCGGCACGGTGGTGTCAATATTTTTTCATTGAATAAAAATTTTAAGCAAATCCATTTGCACCTGAGCCTTGGCCGCGTAAGAAGAGGCCGGGTACTCCTGAAGTATATAGTTAAAGACATCCATAGCTGTATCGTTATAACCCATTTTGACATAGCAAATGCCCATATTGTAGTACCCGCCTATGCCGTCTTCGGTATTGCTGAACTCCTCATAGAGTCCCTTGTAAAAGGATATGGCCTTGAGGTAATTCTGCCTGTCAAAATAGATTCCGGCAATCCTTGCGTAAACCTCGCTTCGGTGCGAGCCGTCATAATATATCTCAAGATACTCAATAAATTCCTCAAGCGCCTTGTCGTACCTCTTGAGCGACATAAAATTTATGCCGTTATTAAACTTGCTGTCATCCGCCGCCTGTTCAAGAGACGGCTGCTTTTCATCCTTAACAGGTTCCTCCTGCGCAAAAGACGCAAGCGCCGGCTGTAAAAGGAACACTATAAGAAAAAATCGTACTGATTTCATGATATACCCGCATTATGTCTCTTAAATTATCGGCACGCCCGTGAGATGCCTTAAATAATATTACTAAAACAGGGTTGACAAACTTTCATAATGCGGTAATAACGAACCAACAAAAATATGAGGTGTCTATGTCGACAAACAACGAAGATATTCAAAAAATGCTCAGCATAGGGAAACGGTACGACCTTGACAGAAAGAGCGATGTAAACATAAACGAAACGCATACCCCGTTTGAAGGTTTCCTTCACGCCCGTCCGTCCGACAATGGGGTACTCCTCCTTTTTTACAATCCATTCTCGGTGGAAGAGAAATTTTATGAATTTTCTATAGACAGCATAGCCAAGATCGACGACCTTGGCAAAGTAACGAATGAAAACGGCGAGACAGCCAATAAAATACGCGTATGGGTAAAAAAAGGCATGCCCGCAATTATATCGGAATCGTTTGTAATTAAATAATGGAATTCACAACAGATCTTTTACTCAACGCCGCGCAATACGTCCACTTTATAAGCTTTGCGCTTCTGTTTCTGGCAGGATTTAACCTGCCCGTATCAGAGGATCTTGTTTTCATTGTATCAGCGTCTATCGCCGCGACCATTGTTCCCGAAAACACGCCCCTTATTTTCGCCGGCTGTTTTACGGGCGCCTATGTGAGCGATATCATTGCGTATTGTACAGGCCGGTTCGTCATAGGCGGCGTTCTGCTCAAGCATCCGGTACTCTCCAAGCTGACGATAGTAAAGCGCGGCTTCTCTGAAAAGCGCATGTTGAGGCTGAAAAACTACTTCGACAAGTACGGCCTAAAGACGCTTTTTTTCGGAAGATTTGTGCCCCTGCGCAATATTCTCTTTATGACATGCGGTTTAATAAATCTGCGTTTCAGGAACTTCCTCATTGTTGACTTCTGCGCGCTTGCCTGCACATCCGCCATACTGTTCACCATAGGCTACTCGCTGGGAGAAAACTATGATGAAATTTTTCCATACATCAAGCGCTATAAAACCATTGTCATTGTCCTTATAGCCTGCATTTTCATTTTTCTCAACAGAAAACGTCTGCTTCGGCTCATGAAAAGAATCAGATCCGCGGGGGACACAAAATCGAATCAATAAAATGCTTGACGAATTATCTTTTTCAAAACATTAACACTATAATACTTTTTGGAAAAACACAATCAAAATATGCAGAATATTAAATATCATCTCATCAATATAGCCGCGGTACTGCTATTTTCCTGCTCCGCGGCAAGCGCGATTACGCAGTCGGTCCGCTATGTCATGGCTCCCGCCTACACGCCTGTTAAAAAGCAGGCGCCGGCCGGAAAAAAGAATGAAGCAAGGCAGTCCAAAGACGATTTGGTTTCGGCGATATTGGGCTCCGGCATGTTTAAAACATCGGGCGTGGCCGATGTTTCGGCTGAATCTGGAAACTCTGTCTCAGCTGCGCCTGATTTGACGCTCTTAGGTACCGTAACAGGCCCAAGCAGCATATCCCGCGCGGTCATAGGAAAGAGCGGTGAAAAAGACCCGAAAATATATGCCCTCTATAATGTGAGCAAGGACATAGGCAGTGATGTATACGGAAATAAGCTAGTACGTATAGGCACCGACAGGGTATGGCTCGAAAGCAACAACCAGGAGTTTATCCTTGAACTCTTTGCCAAACCCAAGAGCCCTCCGGATCCCGGAAAGAGCGCACAGGCCGACGCATCCAAGGTGGCAAAGAGCATGAGCCGGGCCGAGATCAAACAGACCGTACTCAATGATCTGGATAACGCCATGAAGGGATTGGTGGCCGGCCCCTACCGCAAAAACGGCAAGTTAGACGGTTACATCCTTAAAACAATAAGTCCAGAGAATATTCTATATAAATTCGGCCTGCGCAACGGCGACATCATTAAACGCGTCAATGGAAAAGAGCTCAACAGCACCGAAAAGCTATATACAATGTGGCAAACTATGCAAAATGAGCCTAAAATAACGGCCGATGTTGAGCGAGGCGGCCGCGCAATGACATTTGATTTAAACATTACCGAGTAAAGGACCCTTGATGAAAAATTCCAGACTGCCCGCAATTTGTATCTTGATTCTACTATCTCTCCTTCTATCGCGGCCGGTTGTTGACCCGCTTTACGCACAGCAGAAGACGGCCGCAAAAAAGCAACCGACCAAGCAAGAGCAGACCTTTGCGCTCAACTTCAAGGATATTGATATATCCGAGTTCCTCAGCATCATGAGTCAGCTCATAGGCAAAAATATCATCCTTGATGATAAAGTCACAGGCAAGATATCCATTCACTCCGCAAAAAGACTTCCGGTTTCACAGGCATATGATATAATGAAGTCGATTTTGAGCATCAAGGGATTGGCTGTTGTTGAGGCAAACGGCATATTAAAGATTCTGCCGATTCAGGACGCCGCAAAATCGGGAATCGAAGTAATTATTGACGGCAGGAGTGAACTCATCTCCCCCAAAAAAGAGGAAACACTCACGCTTCTTCTTGAGCTTAAATATGCCGATGCCGAGGAGGTAGCCAAGGCGCTCCGCGCCCTGAAGTCAAAAAATACCGAAATCGTGGTATACCAGCCGCTGAATACAATCATAGTAAGCGGAATATCATCCGAAATAAACGGCCTTGTAAAAATATCCGAGACTCTTGACAAACAGATTCAGGAAAACGAAGCCTTGATTCAATCCAAGGGCAACATTCATGTTGTTCACCTGCAGAACGCGAACTCAACACAGTTGGCCGAGGTGCTGTCAAGGGTGCCCTTTTCCGAAACAGCGGTAATAGAAACAGCGCCGATGAATCCGGAACAGCAACAACAGCAGCAACGCCAATCGAATCAGGCAAGGCGGACGACCCAGAACCAAGCTGCGGCTCCCAAAAAGACAAACAAGCTCTCCATAATTCCGAACAAGGAGACCAACTCGCTGATTATAGCGGCCACGCCCGAGGAATTCCGCGAGATCATCGCCGTAGTAAAGGAATTAGACATAGTGCGCGAACAGGTTCTCATTGAGGCGCTGATAGTCGAGGTTAAGGCCGAAAACGGATGGGGATTCGGCATAAACTGGATGCTGGGAAACCAGTCCGGCCAAAACCAGTACGGCGGGTCCTACACGGACAGAATCCCCAACTTCACAAACAGTACCATTGCCGGCAAAAAAGTAGCGCTTCCGCTTGATACCGGATTCCAGCTTGGCTACCTGCCCGACACATCAATACTCGCGTTTGTGGTACTCAACGCTTCCGGAACCGAGAACGATTTCAATATACTATCGACCCCGCAGCTTTTAACCGTTGATAATGAAGAGGCCGAACTCAATGTAGGTGAAGAAATCCCCATAGCGTCAAATAACCGGATAAGCGAATCCGGAACGCAGTTCTACACATACGAATACAAATCGGTCGGCATTAAACTCAAAATAACTCCTCACATAACAAACACCGACCGTATCACGCTCGACCTGTACCAGGAAATAAATTCTGTAATAGGCACAACGCAGGTTTTGGAAGGAAATACTATTCCGCCTACGCTTGGAAAGCGCGATATAAAAACAAAGGTCTCTGTTCCCGAGGGAAAAACAATTGTGGTCGGCGGCCTTATCCAAAACACAAGAAATGAAAATGTTACAAAGGTTCCTATACTGGGGGATATCCCGCTTTTGGGATGGTTTTTCAAAAACAAAACAGCGGGATACAGCAAAACAAATCTTTTGGTTTTTATAACTCCTCACATCGTCACAAAAGAAGAGAGATTAGAGGAGATAACCAAGCAAAAAATCGAATCACAGAGAAGAATAAAACGGTAGAACGAGCGCGCTTAATCCTCTAACGAGACGGCCTCAATGCGGGAGAGAATATCACCGATGAGCCCCTCGTCAAGCATGGCGATGAGCTTATTGGTTTTTTCCTCTATGGCCGAATAGCTTCCATTCTTTAAATCTTTTACCTGAAAGTATTCATCCGCGATATTTAACGCGGCAAGTATTGCGACCTGAGTCGGGGTGCCCTTCGTTATATTGGCGCTCACCTCGGCCATTTTCTTGTTGAGGTAATCGGCCAGGTCAAGTATGTATTCCGAAGACGCATCCCCTTTTATTGTGTAACTCTGTCCAAATATATTTACTTTGACTCTTGTACTTTCCACAATATGCTCCTGCTTATTTCTTCTCTATGTCTCCTTCGATAATCAGAAAGTCTTCATCGTCATCCACATCATTGACTATGAGCTTTCCGTCATCAAGAACATCATCCAGATTCATCTGTTCATCATTGAGCAGAACAATATCATCGGCTTCTCCGGTTTCATCGGCAATCATGGACTCATTCATCACATTGCTGGCGATTTCTTCCGGATCATCGTCTATTATTATAATATAATCGTCATCAGAGGCCTCCAGAACCTCGGATTCTATGTGTTCTTCGAGTTCCTCCGCGCCTTCCTTCGCGGTTTCTTCTATTTCCTCTTCCTCTACAATGGCGGGATCTTCCTCTGCAACCGGTTCTTCTTCTACAAAGGCAACCTCGTCCTCGGCAACCGGTTCCTCTACAAGGGCGGGATATTCCTCGGCAAGGAGTTCTTCCTCAACGAGGGCAACCTCGTCCTCAGCAACAGGTTCTTCCTCTACAAAGGCAACGGGTT
>JAITPE010000084.1 GCA_031289575.1 Spirochaetia bacterium
GTTTCTTCATCAAAATATTTAAGGATTATGTCCTTATCTGTAAAAGATGTATAGTTGTAAGGGATTTCCCTGTAGGATGAGCTATTCATTAAAGCTACTCCAAATGATATTTGCCGAAAGCGGAAATAGCATTCTAAGCTTAATCCCCGCAAGTGTCAAGATTAATATGATTGATTTTATGCGAGTTTTATGATTGCAGCCTATATGCCTGCAAAAATTACTTGACTTACAAAATCAGCTTATACATCTTACTTCATGCCGCGTTCCACGGGGCGCGTGAACCGAAAAACGTGAATCAAAAAAAGGAGAACTCTCATGAAAAGAACAGCGCTATTCGCAGCCCTTACGTATCTCTTCTTTTTTAACGGATGCGGATACAACCAGATGCAGCAGCTTGAGGAGAAGGTCTTCACGGCGTGGGGCAATCTTGAGTCCGCGCTTCAGCGGAGGGCGGATCTCATTCCCAATCTTGTAAGCACAGTGAAGGGCTATGCCGCGCACGAAAGGGAGACGCTTGAGAGCGTGCAAAGGGCACGCTCGGAGGCTACGGGCATCAGACTTGATATAAAAGACCTCGGCAATCAGCAGGCGCTTGAAAAATTTCAACAGGCCCAGGGCTCTTTGAGCGGCGCGCTCTCGCGGCTTTTGGCCGTATCCGAAAGATACCCCGACCTTAAGGCCGACAGGCATTTTTCCGATTTAATGAATCAGCTTGAGGGAACCGAAAACAGAATAAATGTTGCGCGCAGCCGCTACAACGAGACTGTGAACGAATTTAATTACGCCATAAGAAAATTTCCGAACAGCCTTGTAAACAGCATAGCGCTCAAGTTAGAGCGCAAGGAGTACTTCAAGGCCGATGAAGGCGCGAAGCAAGCCCCGAAAGTTGAATTTTAATGAAGCAGCTTATAAAGCAGTTATCAATGATTCTGCTGTTTTGCGGAGCTGCCCTCGCGCTTGATCTTCCTCCGCTTAAATCGCGGGTGAACGATTACGCGAATGTACTTTCCCAAACAGCCAAGACCCGCATAGAGGCAAAATTGGCGGAGCTTGAAAAAAACGATTCCACACAAATTGCGCTTCTCACTATTGATTCTTTGGAGGGCGAGGATCCGGAGGATTTTTCCATACGCCTTGCCGAAGCATGGAAGATAGGACAAAAGGGGGCTGATAACGGCGTAATCCTCCTGCTTGCAAAAAATGACCGAATAATCCGCATTGAAACCGGCTACGGACTTGAAGGCGTCCTGACCGATATAACGGCCGGACGCATAATCTCAGATATAATCACACCCGAGTTAAAAAATGGAAACTTTGACGCCGGAATTGAGAACGGCATTGACGCGCTCATCTTGGTCGTAAAAGGAGAGTTTAAGTTCCAGGGAAAAAAGTCGCCGGAAAAAAAAGCCCGTAAAAATATCTTCAATGAGATGCTCAGTGTCGGCGTAAGCGTATTCTTTCTCTTTTTGTTTCTTGGAAGGCTGCTGGAGGCGATCAGTAACAAGGCCGCCAGAACGGCAGTTGCCGCAATCCTGGGAGCAGCCGCCTCATTTCCAATGAGCGGCTGCTCCCAGAACAGTCTGTTTCTGCTTGCAGCCGGCGCGGCCGCCGCACTGATCGGTTCCGCCGCCGGTTCCGGCCGTTCCGGCGGCGGAACCGGCGGTATGGGAGGTTTCGGCGGATTCGGAGGATTTTCAGGCGGAGGCTTCTCGGGCGGCGGCGGATTTTCCGGAGGCGGCGGAGGTTTCGGCGGCGGAGGGGCAACGGGACGCTGGTAGAGACGCGATTTGCATGCCGCACTAAAACCATGAAAAGGTGTAGACTTAATCCTAAATAATGTTGAAATGCTCCACAGACAGAGAGAAACTGCGTGTATGGAGGCCGTTTCAATGGAAACAAACACTACAGATAAAACAGATAAATGGGAAAAAATCTTTGCCGAGCTTAAATCCCTCAATCCGAATATTACCGAGCACCGCAAGAATTTCAAAAAAACTTCCTCGAACCGTGATTACCGTCTTCAAAAAGTTTTGGTAGCGAACCGCGGCGAAATCGCCAAGCGTTTCTTCTTCGCCCTTCACGAAGAAGGAATCCCCTCCGTGGCCATTATAACAGATCCCGACATCGGGCAGTCATGGTACGATTTTGCGGGTGAGGTTGTTCATATAGGCGATTCATTGAACTACAGCAATATAGACGCTGTCATAGCCGCGGCGGTGATGAGCGGGGCCAACGCCATTTATCCGGGCTACGGCTTTCTCTCGGAGAATCCGGAATTTGTACGCAAAATCAACGAGGCCTCGGAGATTTTCGGCTGGGAAATAATTTTCATGGGCCCCAACGCCGATGTCATGGAGCGCATAGGCGATAAGGTGCGCGCGAGGCTTTTGGCAAGAGCCCATAAGGTGTCATTGTTTGACGGGGACGATAATGTAACCTCGGTTGAGCAAGCGCTTGAATCGGCGCACAGTGTCGGTTATCCGGTAATGGTCAAGCTCTCCGCCGGAGGCGGAGGGCGCGGCATTATACCGTGCCGTAATGATGGGGAACTGAAAGAGGCCGTGGAGGACGCCCAGCGTATCGGATGGGCTCTGTTCAAAGACACAAGATTTTTTGTCGAAAAATTAGTGGAGCGGCCGGTGCACATGGAGGTTCAGATATTTAACGGCCATGCCATAGGTATACGCAAATGCGCGGTTCAGCGCCGTCATCAGAAAATTATTGAGGAGAGCGCGCAGACCATTGTAGATGATTCAACCGCTCTTTCAATGCTGGCGCAGGCCCAGATTATAGCCAAGATTTCCGGTTACGCCGACGGCTGCGGGGTAGGTACTGTTGAGTATCTCTTTGATCCGAAAAACGAAAGCTTCGGCTTTCTTGAGGTCAACACAAGGCTCCAGGTCGAGTACGCCGTAACCGAGCAGTCGCTTGGAATAGACCTTGTCAAATGGCAAATAGCCCTTTTCGACGGCAGGCCCGGCGAAATACCCATAGACCTCGCGCTGAGAATCCGCTTGCGGCCTCCGAGTCACGCCATTGAGTGCCGCGTCTATGCCGAGGATCCGTCGGATGATTACCGTCCGGCGCCCGGACTTATAACCGAGATCACGCTCCCTACATTCAACGGAGTGCGCTGCGATTTCGGGTTTGCCGCCGAAGACCGGATCGCCTCAATGTACGATGCCATGATAGGCAAGATCATAGCCTATGGTTCCACAAGGGAGGAATGCATAATCCGTCTTGAACGCGCGCTCCAGGAGGTGTACATCAAGGGGCTTCACACAAATCTGCGGCAGCTCATGGCCATTGTAAGGCATCCCGAATTTATTAACGGCAAATACACAAACAATATACTTGATGAATTTCCCGAACTGCGCCTGTCTCCGGTAAACGACGGAAAGCGCTACAAGGTAGAGCGCCGCGGCCGAAGCACCATCGCCTTGGGTACGCTTACCGAATACATACAGCTTGTCCGCAAAAAAAGCAACGCCTTTATTCAGGCTCTTTCGTTTGATGTATTGAGCGGAAAGCGGGTGGTCGCTCCTCTGCCGTACAGGTTCAGCGTTGTCTACAACGAAATAAGGTACGAGGTTTCGGTTTATCCCGTGTCTCTTGAAAAGTACTACATTCTCATAGACGGGCAGTACAATGGAAAGATATATCTTACATCGAGTAATATAAACAGGGGCGAATATATATTCAGGTACGGAAACGGTTCATACCGGCTGCGGGTGGACAAGCGCACAAAATACCTCAGCATAAGAATCAAGGACAGGTCGAACAAGGTAAACTATTACAGGCTTTCGGTTTTTCCCGAAGGGACAGGGGAGCAGAACGATCCTGAAGGCTTGATCCGTTCGCCCTTTCAATGCACCTTTGTGTCGCTCGCCTCGGATGCATCCGACCCCGCGAAAAAGATTCTCCCGGGGAGCGCTGTCAAAAAGGGCGACGCGCTGATGGTCATATCATCCATGAAAATGGAAACGAAGATATTCGCCCCGCTTGACGGTAAAATCGAATACCTCATAGAGAGCGGCGACCTTAAGCGCTTAGTACTCGGCACAACCTCTGACGGGCGCATTCTGGGAAAGAGCATAGAGGAGGGGCAGGTTCTTTTCATTGTCAAGCCCGACAATGCCGAGGCGGCCGTTTCGAATGAGAAAAAGAATCAGGCTGTTAAATATGAAAGAAAGCGTTATTCCTCACAGGAGGTCATATACAAGGAAGACATCGAATACTTTTTTGTAAAGAACCCCAAAAAGATGATGCCGCTGATCCTTGAAATTCTGCACGCGGCCATAGGCGGATTCATCAACCGTCCGGGATTTTTGGCCGATCTGCTGCTCATTCTTGAAAAGGTTGACGAAGACAAATGGCGCGAGGTTCTCACAGCCGATACCGAGGAGAAACTCTGTTCTCTTGTTATATTTTACTACAATGTGCTCAAGCTGTTTTCTCCTATAGTGCGCGACGGTTTTTCGTTTCAGGAAAAGTTTAATTATTATATTCATAATATTGATAATTATGAGTACAAGCCGGACGCGGCCTTCAAAAATCTTCTTCTTTCCGTGCTCGACAACTACGGCATAAAGGATCTCAAGCCGTCCCTTGAAGGCGATACAAACATGAATTCGGTCGCTTTTTTTAACTTAGAGAACGCGTATTTTATATGCTACGAGAATAAGGAAATTATCAAGAAACTCATTAGAATCCTTTCGTACTCCGAGAACTCTCTGCCGGCTACCGCGAGAATGCTTGAGATTATTGTTGACTATGAGCAGTCCGAGCCTGATGACTCCCTTGCAAAATTCGTTAGAAAAATTCTCGCGAATTTTTCTAACATTGCAGACGCCTCCTCTGTAGGCATTGATTTTTACGCCGGCATGCCGGCTGCCGAGTTTTCCGGCATAGCCTTCTCGGCCTCGGCCGGCAGCCTCCCGGAAGAGATCATGCTCAAGGCATGGGAATCGTTAGATATGGAAATATCATCCCCGAACGATATTATGGACACGCCTCCCGTGCTTGCCGACAGAATGAATATTCTTGAGAAAACATCGGCTCTCAGAAGACTCTATTCTCCATACAACGATGTTTTTCTTTATTTAAGCCGGAGCGCGGATTCCGAGCACTACATCGCCTTTGCCATAGTGGAGAATATTTCGGATGCGGATGACCATGCCGCGGATGCGCCTTATTCGATAATTAAAATAGCGCCCATCTCCGAGGCAATTGAAAAGGCTTACAGGGTTCTCACGCTGTACAATCTCATAAAAAAGAGAGAGAACAACAGGCTTGAGATTATAGCAGCCAATACAGTTTTAAAAAGTGATCCGCTGTCTAATGGAATCGGCTCTCTCAATTTTTCGGGACTCGCCGGTCTTTCGTCTATAGCTGTAAAGTTTCTCGCCGTTTCCGGCGCAGACAGCATTTTTTTCTATTTTGATTTTGCCTCGCGCGACAGCGGCGGCTTAACCAAGGTTTACAAGCTGCAGAAAAAGGAGGCCGGTTTTGTCTTAGATCTGCTTGCCCAGCGTGACCCGCGCAACCCATACAACGCGGCTACAGATTTGCGCGAGGTACATCTCTACAGCATGAAAAAATGGCCGTCCGATATTTGGGCTTCCCAGACATTTGACAGCGGCGAGTACGAGGAGGTGTCCCTTGACACTGTTGATTTTAACCTTCCGGAAGATGGGGCGAAGCCCCCTGTGGCTTCCAAGATATTTGTAGGCCGCATCAATGGCAAAACGGTTTGCTTTTACATGAAGGATTCCAGGATAAACGGCGGAGCAACCGGAGATCTTGAAGGGCTGAAGTACGCGGCCGCCGTTTATATATCGTACCTTCAGGGCTGGCCATTGTATGTGTGGAATGACGGCGCCGGAGCGAATATAAATCAAGGAGTTATTTCAATCAACCGCGGAGGCGAGGGCTTCATGATGAACGCCATATCTGCCGGAATGAGCCTTGAGGATTTCAGGAAGTATACCGCGGCATGTCCCGACCGCAGGCTGCTCAAGCTCTTTGCCACAATTGAACGGCAGTTGTTCAGGGACGGATTGCCGGAGCCCGAGCGCGGGGTCTACCATTTCATAACGGCTGTAGGCATAGGCTCATCGGCGGGTCTTGATGTTTACGGCTCAAGCCAGGCGCCGGTGCAAATAATTTTGGACAACGAACAATCGTACCGTACGCTTACCGGCTCGAATGTTATACGCTCGGTTACAGGCGAGACTATATCAAACTATGAAATAGGCGGCGCGAGGGTTATGAGCAAATGGGCCGGCATTGTTGACCTTGTAGCCAACGGAAAGTCTATGCTCATATCTTATATACGGCGCATTAACGATATGTTTTCGTTTGAGGAAGATACAGGCTTTGTGAGGAGCGATGATAAAATCGCGTTCAATGACGCGGGACATTTTTCCGAGGATGATGTAAGGGCAAATGTCGATGACGGCAATTTTCTTTCCTTCAAACAGGATTACTACGGCAGCGGTTCCGTCATTGCCGGATTCGCAAAACTCGGCGGGCGCAGAGCCGTCATCATAGGGCCGAGAAGCGGGGAGGGGCTTCGCTCGTATCCCTCTGTTGTAAGGGAACATGCTGTTCTGCGCTCCGCCTCAAGGATGAACATTCCGGCCATTCTCATATTTTCAGGAAGGTGGCATCAGAACGCCGAGCTCTATGACGGGCCCGGCATAAGGGCGAGAATGGATTTCATCAATGTGCTTTCCAATTATCCAAGGCTTAAAATATGTGTGGCTACCGATGTAAACTGTTTTCAGTGCCTTGAAATAGTAAGCGTGTGCGATGTCATAATATTTGTGAAAAACAGCGGTACCGATTCTGTTGAACAGGACTTTGTCGAGAGGAACGCGGCCTTTATTGTGGATTCTCTCCCGGCCGCGTTCGAACTTTCGTATAAGCTGATAAATCTTATTCATCCCATCTCGGACGAGAGCCGCGATCCTGTGGGCGTTCCCGATATACCTTTGGATCCCCACAGCCCGTACGATATGCTCGAGGCCGTTATCCGGAGGATTACCGACGGAGGCGAGTTCCTTGAATTTTTCGAGAGCATGAACTCCGTACAAACCAAGCCTAATTTTATAACAGGGCTTGCCAAGATCAATGGTGAGACAACGGCCATTTTGGCGGACCAGCCACTCATACTCGGAGGGGCGGCCGACGCGCCGAATACAGAAAAATACAGAGTCTTTGTGCAGCTTGCGAGCCGCCTTAATTTAAGGATACTCATGCTCTCCAATTCATCTGGCTTTATTCCGGGTACAAAGCAGGAGCGCATACGAATTCAGGCCATAGGAGCCGAGGCGATTGACAGCAACATTTTGAGCAAGGTTCCTGTAGTATCCATAGTTGTTAACCAGAACTACGGCGGCCGCCAAATACAGGCGTTCGGAAGGTGCCTGCGTCCGGGAATTTACGCAATGGCAAGGGATACCGCGCAGATGGCCGTCATAGGCCACGCGGCCGCGTTTGATTTGCTCAAATCCAAGACATACAATGAACTCGTGAGCGCGGGAAAAGCCGAAGAGGCGGAGGCCATGAAGAAAAAATTTATTGAGGAGCGCTCCGAGTGGTCTTTAGCAAAAAATGACGCGCTCTCCGCGGGCGCTGTTGATGAGGTTATAAGCGATATGACAAATCTCAGGGAGAT
>JAITPE010000149.1 GCA_031289575.1 Spirochaetia bacterium
ACCGTGCTGGCCCTTTCCTGTTCAAAGGACAGCAAAGATTTAAACAAGGCTTTATCCGAAAAAGAATTTAAGCTTGCCGCGAATGCTCCTTTAAACAAGGAGCTTGCCGATTTGAAAAATAATCTTAAAAATGCCAATACCGATTTTGAGCGGGCCGAGATTCACACTCGTATCTCCTTCATCAATTCGGAAAAGGGTGATGTCGGAGCAAGCATGAAATCGGCCGAAGAGGCCATAAAGTTTCAGCCCAACCAATACATGTCGCACTATTTGCTCGGCAAATCCTACTTGTCGGCAGGGCGCTACAACGATGCTTTTGACGAGCTTGAGAAGGCTGTTACCATGAAAGATAATTTTGCGCCGGCCTGGTTCGAGTACGGGAACGCGTCTTATAAACGCTTTGACTTTCCCTCGGCAAAGAAAAACTACAAGAAGGCCATACAGCATGACCCATCGCTGATTGATGCCTACAATAATCTCGCCGCCATACAAATAGCGCTTGGCGAAACCGCCGAAGCCGAAAAGAACCTTGCCGAATGCATAAGACTCAATCCGGCTTATGCCGCGGCTTATAAAAATTTGGGAATAATGTACGATACAAAGCTTAGCAGCGCCGCCAAAGCTGTTGAGAATTACCGCAAGTACTTGACGCTGCGCCCGGACTGCCCTGAACGCAATCTGGTAAAAATGTGGATTTCTTCGCTGGGAGGCTGATATATGAGAAGGATAATTTTTATACTGCTGCTTATCCCGGCTGTTCTTGTAAGCCAGGATGCCGTAAAAATAAGACTGGCTGTGGTTCCGTTTGATGATACTTTGACATCTGCCGGAGAACTTGAAAAGAACGGAAGTTCCGCGGCATACATGATAGAAGCGGTCTTCAAAAAAAATGAACTCTTTTCTTTAAGGGAAAGAGACGCCATACAGAATTACATTGTGTCTATGGAGAAGGTGCAGCTTGGAATCGCCAATCCCGAATTTTTAAAGGCTGATCCGTCATCTCTCAAGATTGATTTTTTAACTGTCGGCACGGTGTCAAAGCTTAACGGAAAATATGAGATCGATGTCAGAACCGTCGGCATAGACGATATGACTATCATTCACGCGAACGGCGCCACAGCCGACAACCTCGCGGCGGCGGCCGGAGACATTCAATGGTATATAGAAAAACAGTTCAATAATTCATACCTCAAAGAGCGTCAAACCGAAGAAGATAAACCGGTTGTTACGGTTTTTAAATTCCGCGATTACGGTGAGAATGCCGGCAGGGCAGGCTACGGCGGTACATTTGCCGAAATACTCAATAGCCAGATTGGAACATTTAATTCCATGTCAACCATTGAGAGGAAATACTCAAAGGCGTTAGTAAATGAAAAAGTTCTTGAGATGTCCGGAATCATAGAGAACGACAATTCGGATTCTAACTTCAGAGCAAAAGGAATCCAGTACAAAGTTGAGGGAGATATAAGAATCTTCAACAATGTGATTACTCTCAACTACAGAATCGTCAATACAAATGGGAATTCGGTTGTGTATATAGGCTCCAGAGACATCGCGTCCTCCGGCGGGCTTAGGCCCGCGGCGTGGGCGATATCCAATACGATTGATGATGTTCTCAACAACAAGACCGGTTCGCTGAATATTACATCAACGCCGAATGATGCCGCTGTATATGTAGACGGCAGGTACGAGGGGAAGGCGCCCCTTTTGCTTTCGCTCGCAAGAGGAACGCACAAGATTGAGGCGAAATTAGACGGCTACGCTCCATACAGCGGCGATGTTGATCTTAAGGGAAAGCAGACAAATTCGTACAATATCACCATGAAAGGCGTTTCTCTGAAAGTGTTTGATACCGCGACAGCCTTTGAACAGAAAAAGAACTGGAGCGGAGCGGTTACGGCCTATGGCGATATTGTAAAGGCGTACCCGGGAACAAGCATTGGGAACCAGGCGGCTTACAGGAAGGGACACATTGAGATGCAGTACCTCAAAAACTATACGGCCGCTAAAGCAACATTTGCCGCGCTTGTGGCCGAATATCCCGAAACATTTATAAGAGCCGAGGCATACTACGGACTTATGAAGGTAAATGAACTGAGCGGCGATGCCCAGAAGACCGCGGAACTGCGCGATTATATATTGCGCAATTACGGAGAGACAAACGCGGCCGATGAAATAACGGGCGCGAATGTACTTGAGGATGACTAACGTAATTTTATAGAGTTTTTACTTGGATTCCAAGCGGAACGTTTTCCTTATGGTTTCAGGTAAACCTTTTGGCCTTTTTTTATGAGCTTGCGGTCGCCGCTTATCAGCTTGCATTTAACAACGGTTTGCATTGGGAATGTTGATTGCAGGTATACATATTCGCCTCCCTTTACGTCGACAATTAAGGCGCGTCCTATGGGCGCCTTAATGCCGATTGCGTCTTTTCCGTTTACAATAATGTCATTTCCTTCAAAGCCGCCGACCGTTCCTATGAGTTCGCCGACTCTTATTCTGGGAAGATCGGCGACATCCTCCTTGTCCTTGGCCTTTCCGCACAGCCAGAACCGGACATCGTCATCAAAAATTACCTGAGCCACATCGGCCTTGAGCTCCGCAGCGCGTCTTTGGATTATGAAAGGATCTGTTTTTTTGGCAGAGAGGTTGATTGTTTCCATCCGGATTCCCTCGCAGCCCGCGTTTTCGAGAACATCTGTGGCGTCCCAGCCGTATACTACGCGTATAGTCTTCAATTCTTCGGGTATAACCAACGGCTCCGAAGCCGGCTTATCGGACGCGCACCCATAGCAGATAAGCGCTGTAAAAATAAGAAGAATAAAGATACGGAGATATTTTGCTGTGTTCATAATTTTTTGGCCTTACTTATTTTTGAGAGGCTCTTTGCATTTCCAAAAACGGACTATATAATTATTATCAACATCGTCCGCGGCATAATCAAAGTAGTAAATATGGAGTGCGTTCGCGTTCAGTTCCGATGCCCTGCTTAAAATAACATCTCCCTGATTGCGTACCTTAACATATTCGATACGTCCGGTTGGAACACATTTTTCGAACAGCTCCTGCACAGCCTCATCCCATTCGGCAAAACCGCTGACAATAGATATATTTGCCGCATCCGCTTTCTCCTGCAAAGTAGGAACATGGGCACATGAGAAGAGCGCTGTAAAAACTGTAATGAAAGAAGCCAACAAGGCAATAATTTTTTTCATCATCTTTTCCTTTCTGTCCTATGTATCTTGTAAAAAATAAGTGCCCCATGTCAACAAAAATAATTCCCGAACGCAAAAACAGCCCCACCTTGACAATTTAAGCAGAGACAAGGCGGATAGGCCGAAGGGAATTATTTTCCTGTTTCTATTTCGATAAAACCATTAATAATATCTATAATTT
>JAITPE010000163.1 GCA_031289575.1 Spirochaetia bacterium
ATAAGCACCGGTTTTCAAATCGGCGGCTGTATCGGCGCGTCATTCTTCTCAGGGGCGTACGCGACTGCCATAAATTTCGCGTCGGCTTCCGGAGCCTCCGCGTCCGCTGCTACAAACAAGGGATTTCTCGTAACCGGTTTTATTTTGGCGGGTTTTGCGGTCGTAGGTTTTATTCTGGCTTTGCGCGCGGGCGCGTACAAGACTCCCGCAAGGACATTCGCTACTCCGTCGGTGCTTTCAAAAATATCAAAACGCGATGTGTTCACGCTTCGTTCGGACGATAAAGTTCTCGATGCTCTGCGCGGTTTTGTTGAGAAAAAAGTTTCGGGCATGCCCGTGGTGACTAACGCGGGCGAGGTGGCCGGATTCATTTCTGACGGCGATATTATGCGCTATTTGGCCGATCAGCATACCGCTTTCAAAAGCCCTTACTCTTTCATCATTGAAAGTGATAACGAAAAATTTGACGAAAAACTCGCCTCGCTGATGCAGCTGCCGATTTCGGAGATTGCCACCAAGCATGTCATCAGTGTCGACTTGAACATGGATCTCGGTGAAGTTTGTAAGGTGCTTTCCGAACACCATTTGAAAAAAGCGCCGGTGCTTGAGAATGGAAAGATGGTCGGGATCATCAACCGGTCCAACATCACTCGTTATTCAGTGAATAGCTACCTTGAGAATCTCAAGCCGGCATAGCGCACGAACGAAAACAAGGGGAGGGCGGCAGAAACGCTTTTTAATCGGCATAAAAAGAAAAATCTAAATACAGTAGAGCTATTTTATTTTTTATTTGCTTAACGTAAAATATTTTTTTCATTTTCGCTTGATTATTTATTTCAACTGTTGTATCTTAATTATTGCGTATTCCTCCCCCAAAAACAGCTTCTTTGAACTGTTTGGAAAACTGCTAGCTTCGTGCTGTCTTTGTTACCCGGTACGGGGGAAATGAAAAACCCCCGTACCGGCTTTTTTTATCCAATAAAATCCGCGGCTCTGTTTTATAGTTGCCAATCATGAGACCGCCCGATAAGGTGTGCAAAAATGCGGAGCCCTTTTCAAACATACGAAAAATGAACAAGAGAGATATCACCGGCATTGCCGGCTCTTACGGGCTTGCCCCGAATAAAAGGCTTGGCCAAAATTTTCTTGCCGATGACGGAATCGCGTCAAAAATAATTTCGGTAATATCTCCCTCTTTGGATGATGATATAATTGAGGTCGGGCCGGGACTCGGCGCTCTTACGGAACCTCTCTCCCGAGGCTGCCGAAGCCTTACCGCCGTTGAGATAGACTCAGGGCTTTGCCGTTACCTCACGGAACGTTTTGCCGGTTACAAAAACGTAAGGATTGAGCACGCCGATTTTCTCAAATACTCGGCGCCCGATCTTTATACAAAGGCTGTGTCGAACCTTCCGTATTACTGCGCAAGCTCCATTTTATTCAAAATGGCGCTTGCCCTCAAGAAGGCCGGCCTGTATGTCATGCTCCAAAAGGAAATGGCCGAACGCATCTCGGCCCCGCCCGGCGGAAAGGAATACGGCGCCCTTACGGTTACGCTTGCCTACTATTACAACGCGAAGATTGCTTTTAATGTACCAAGGGAGGTATTCTATCCGCGTCCCGATGTGGCCTCGGCCTTTGTGAAACTTGAGCGCAGAGAGGAAACCCTCTCCGCGGCGGAGAATATTCTCTTTCATACAATCGTGAAGTCATCTTTTTGGGGGCGCAGAAAAACTATCTTCCGGGCTCTCGTCTCTTCTCCGCATCTCTCCTTTGATAAGGATCAAATCCGAAACGCGCTTGAGCTTGCCGGGATTGATGAAAAAACGCGGGGCGAAGAATACGGAGTTGACAAGTACTGTCTTCTCGCCAGACTGCTTGCGGCAGGAACAAATGGGAAAGATTGATTTTAAAAAAATTGAAGGCCGGCTTTGCCTTGTGCAAAAGCCGGCAAGGTATACCGGCGGCGAACTCAACAGCCTCAGGAAAAATGACGTTGTTGTGCGCGCCGCGATCTCGTACCCCGATATGTACGAGATCGGCATGTCAAATAACGGAATAAAGATTCTCTATGAGCTTGCCAATTCTGTTGAGGGCGCCGCCTGCGAAAGGGTTTTTTCGGCGGCGGACGATTTCGACGCGCTTCTCACAGAGGAGAACATCCCGCTCTTTACGCTCGAAAGCCGGACTCCGCTCGACGAGCTCGACCTGCTGGGCTTCAACCTTTGCCATGAGCTCTTGTATACCAATATGCTGCGCATTCTTGACCTGGGGCACATTCCGCTTCTTAAAACAGAACGCGGCGAAGGCTGTCCAATAATTATTGCCGGAGGCAGCGCCGCGTCGAATCCATTTCCCACATCCGATTTTATTGACGCTTTTTTCATAGGCGATGGAGAAGACGGCTTCGTTGAGATACTCGCGTCTCTTGTAAAAGCGAAACGCGAGGGACTGAGCCGCAATCAAACAATCGAACTTATGGGAAACATAGAAGGCGTTCTTCTGCCTCATCTCTACAGCTTTGTGTATGATGGGATGATGACAAAAACAGCAGGCGGCCCTGTTGTGAAAAAAAGAACATACCAAAGCGTCAGGCCCACAGCCGCGCGCCGACCCCTTGTCCCGAACATACGGGTTGAGCATGAGAAGGCCGTTGTTGATGTGAGCAGAGGCTGCTATAACCTCTGCAAGTTTTGCCACGCCGGTTACTTCGAGCTGCCATACAGGGCGTACGGAATCAGCGAGACCGCGTCCGCCGCGAGAGAGGTGCTCGCCAACACAGGCTACAATGAACTCTCTTTCTCTTCTCTTTCAATAGGCGATTACCGCGATCTCAATCCTCTTCTCAATATTATTCTTCCGGAACTCACAGAGAACGGCGTATCGGTTTCCCTTCCTTCGCTCAAGGTCGATGAGGGGACTATTCCTTTGATTGAGTCCGTGTCTGATATCCGCCGTTCTTCCCTTACATTTGCTGTTGAATCGGGCTCCGAAAAACTCCGCTTGTTTGCCCATAAGAACGTGAGGGAGAGCGAACTGCTTTTTATCTTAGATCATGTTTTCGGCAAGGGATGGGATCTCATAAAACTGTACTTCATGATCGGCCTCCCCGGCTGCGGAGAGGAAAACGAGGCCGACGCCATAATAGAGCTGCTGAAAAAAATAATATCGGCGGGCCGAAGAAAAAAAGAAGTACATGTAACAATATCGCCCTTTATTCCAAAGCCGCATACTCCGTTTCAAAGGGCAAGGCAGATGGATGAAGATTATTTTTTGAACACGGTACTCAAAATAAAACAGGCCATGCCTCGCTCCGTAAAAATAAAAAATCACAATGTACGCTCGTCTGCGCTCGAGGGACTGTTCGCCAGAGGCGACAGCCGCCTTGGGCAGGTGATACTCTCGGCTTACAAAAACGGCTGCCGCTTCGATTCATGGAACGAGCATTTTAATTACAATATATGGGAAGCAAGCCTGAACGAACTCATACCGCGCTGGCGTGAATCCTTTCTTGAAAGGGAAGGCGCCCTGCCGTGGCAGAATATTACAACCGGCAGGGAAAAACTCATCGAGGCGGTCGGCCGCCGCTCCTCATGCGTAATTCCCGGATTCAAGTTTTCTCCGGAACCCTTGGACGGCGCGGCTCTCGCTATAGCGGCGGAAAACTTCCGCAAGAAGTACAATGTTTCCCAAACTATCCGCGTCCGCTTTTCTAAAACCGGCTCCGCCCGCTTTATCCCGCATATAGACTTTGTCGAGATCGTAAAACGCGCCATGCGCAGAGCCGGAATGCCGATGGCCTTTACGCAGGGCTTTAACAAGCGCGAACGCGTAATAATGGGCCCGGCCATTCCCGTAGGCATAGAAAGCCTTGTTGAACTGTGCGACATGGAGCTCTACGCGCCTTGTGACGCGTCCGGCCTAATCGCCCTTCTGGAGCCGTTACTGCCCGAGGGCATAAAGGCTCTCGATGTCCAAAACGTAACGCCTTCGTCGCCCAAACTTTCGGATATTGACGCCGCTGTCTATGAGGTAGATGTGAACAGCGAAACATACAGGCAAAAAGTATTGGCTAACCTTGCCGCGGAAATACAGCTTGTGAAGCATGGGAAAAGCGGGGAAAAACCAACCGCGTTTCACGAGGCGCTGTTGTCGTGGACAACAGCGCCGTCGGGTATTCTGCTGCTCACAGTAAGGGCCGGTAGCCTGCGCATAGATTCGCTTATGGCACAGCTCGCGGAAGCCGGCCTTGAAAGCGCTTACGGCTTCCGCATGGTGAAGACAGCGCAGCTGGCCGGCAATAGGGAAGTGTAGGGGATGGGCGCAGCGGTAAAATATAAGCGTTTTTTGCGTTTGGAAATTATTTTTTGTTTTTGCTAAAGCGATAGAAATTATTCAGGAAATTGATCAAAAATTTTAAAAGTGCTTGACAGGATAAAAAGTTTTACGGTTTTATCTTGTCAATGGAGATAAAGTTTATGGGAAATAATTTTAAATCAAATACAGAATTCGTTAAGCATCCAACACAAGAAGGTGTTTTCATGAAACACTTTTTCTCTAAATCTGAAACAAATGACCGCTTGAATAATTTAGAGGTTAATATTGTTCCAGGTTTTCAGATTTCACCGCATACTCACGATAACGCGGGTGAATATTTTTATGTGGTGGACGGTGTTGGTGAATTTTTGGATAATACCGAATGGATTCCCATACAAAAAGGAGATGCTTTTCAGGCTCCTATAGGGATGACGCATGCCGTTAAAAATACCGGCAGGTCAACGTTGGTACTTTTCTCAACATTTAGCCCTCCGACACGGTAGGAATTTATGCTTACCCGCAATTTTTTTTACCTTTAGCTGGAAAAAAAGCAAAAAAACTTGACAGTTTTGACCCCTAATTCCTACTATACATATATAGTTTAAGTAAATTATTCACCGGACACGGAGGCCGTTATGGGCAACAGACAGTACAAATTTGAAACAATTCAGGTTCACGCCGGACAGGAAAAGCCTGACTCGGCAACAGACGCGAGGGCGGTGCCTATTTATCAGACATCTTCCTATGTTTTTAAAGATACCGCAACCGCGGCAGGACGATTCGCCCTTTCGGAAGGCGGTAACATTTACACAAGAATCATGAATCCCACATGGGATGTCTTTGAGCAGAGAATAGCGGCTCTCGAAAAGGGTGTCGGCGCTCTCGCCACTGCATCCGGAGCGGCCGCCACAACCTACGCCATACAGAATATCGCCAGATCCGGAGATCACATCGTATCGGATAATCAGATATACGGCGGAACATTTAATCTGTTTGCCAATACATTTGCGGATATCGGCATTACAACCACATTTGTTGACGGCAGCAAGCCGGAAAATTTTGAGAAGGCAATAAAGCCGAATACCAAGGCGATTTTCTATGAAACACTTGGGAATCCTAACTCAACCGTTGTTGATATAGAAGCTGTTTCAAAGATTGCCCACAAGCACGGCATTCCCGTAATAGTTGACAATACATTCGCGACCCCGTACCTGATTACGCCGTTTGATTACGGGGTTGATGTAGTCGTACACTCGGCCACAAAATTCATAGGCGGACATGGAACAAGCATCGGCGGCGTACTTGTTGACAGCGGAAAATTTGACTGGGCGCAGAACGACAAGTTTCCGGGACTTTCAAAGCCGAATCCGAGCTACCACGGAATAGTCTTCACAGACGCCGTAAAGAATCTCGCGTATATCATCAAGGCCCGCACTACTCTGCTTCGCGATACAGGCTCGGCGCTTTCTCCGTTCAACGCGTTTTTGTTCCTGCAGGGGCTCGAGACTCTCTCGCTGCGGATTGAACGCCATATTTCCAACGCCCTCAAAGTGGTGGAGTTTTTGAAAAGCAATCCCCAGGTTGAAAGCGTAAATCACCCATCGCTTGGCAATCACAGGGATAACAGCCTTTACAAGAAGTATTTTCCGAAGGGAGCCGGTTCTATTTTTACATTTGAGATAAAGGGCGATGCCGCAAAGGCGAAAAAGTTCATAGACTCGCT
>JAITPE010000166.1 GCA_031289575.1 Spirochaetia bacterium
AAATCTTTCTCTTTTTTGCCGACTATTAATCTGTGAAAGTATTTTAATAGTGAAACGGAGAAAACATGACTAATGTTGTACATATATCCACTGCCGAGGCGCGCAGGGAAGTGCTTATCTCCATTAAAAATAAGATAAAGGCAATAAACAAAGGCGATGCGGGCGAACCGGTTTACTTGGAAAATTTGCGCATATCAAATAAAATAATGCCATGGGTCGATGGCGTATCTTTTACGCTGAACGCTGTTTTTTGCGACGAAAAGGAAATCCTGCGCGGCGATCTCATGGAAAACTCAAAGGCTGCCGGCTGCGGAATCATCTTTGGGCAAAACATAGAGAATATGGATGTGAATCATTTAACAAACATTCTTGCCGCGCTTGGCGGCCCGGATGAAAGCGCTGAGTCCGGAAAATCTGAAGGTTTTTTTAAAGGTTTCCTGCGTAAAGTAGTATCAGAGTGACTGCCAGAGTATTGACTTGCCGTCCATTACCGGGCCTTCAACGCATGCGCGTTTAAGTCCGTTTGCTGTTTCCACAACGCAGCCGGAGCACATCCCTATGCCGCAGGCAAAATAGTTTTCCATGGAAACTTCGATCTGCGGTACCGTCGTAATTGAGGCAATGCCCTGCATCATTGGAATGGGGCCGCATGTGTAAATTGCGTCAAAACCGGCGGAAGCCGCGAGTTCCGCGGCTCCGCTTGTCGTAAAGCCCCGGCTTCCGGCCGAGCCGTCATCGGTCATTAATATAAAATTATCCGCGGCCTGAGCGTATTTGTCCTCAAAGAAAATATACTCGGCCGAGCGCGAGCCGTATATGTATGTTATCTCGTTGCCATTTTTTTTCAGTTCAAGTGACAGGTAGTAGAGCGGCGCGTTGCCCACGCCTCCGCCCGCAAGCAGCAGGCGCTTGCCTGCAGGCAGGCTGAACGGCCGGCCTAAAGGGCCGAGTATGTCAATTTCTCCCTGCTTGCGGGAGCAAATCATGCGCGTTCCTTCTCCGGCAAGGCGTACGATAAGTTCGATGATGCCGTCACTGTAATTGAAAACCGATATGGGACGCCGTATGAGGGGCGAGCTGCCCTCATACGGCCGTATGTTGACAAACTGTCCGGGAGCGGGCGTCCCGCTTCCGGAATCGGGGCGTATTTTTAACAGGAAATGATCCTTTGCTATTTCCGCGGGTTTTTCAATAAGGTATGCCATGATTACTCAATTATTTTGGGAACAACAATATAACCGTTTTGGAAATCAGGAGCGAGCGCGGCGAGCTCATCGGGCGGTATTGATTTTTCGGCGGTGTCGCCGCGGAAAATGTTTTTGAGCCCGGCGATATGTTCGGCCGGAGCAACAGAATCAGTATCAAGCTCTTTTATTTTTTCAACATAGCCGATTATTGCCGAGAGCTGATCTGAAAACTCACCGATTTCTTCCGCCGACAAAGAGAGCCTTGCCAATTTGGCTACATGATTTATTTGGTCTGCGTCTATTTTCATTATAAAAAATCCTCGCTTATATCGCCTTTGCGGATGAAGTCGCCGCCTTCTGTTCTGTACTCGAACCGCGCTATGTCAAAACCAAAAGTTCCGGGCATTCCCCTTGTCTTGACGGTAAACTCAAGAGCGTATCGCCTTACCTCCGGCGGCGGATAGTCGAACGCCATTATTGTTACGACAGTTTCACCCGGCAGAATGAAGTCAAGCCTATAATCTATACTATCCTCCGGAAAATCAGGTTTATTGTAACCGTAAGGAAGAAGGCGGCGCGCCGATGTTAGTTTATCAAAATCAAAGGCATTGTACATGGGCGATGTAAATTTTTCCCTGAACTCATCTGTCTTGACTGCCGCATGATTCTCGTTTTTGTAAACGGCTTTTCCGCCGGTCAAAAAAAGCGGAAAATCCCCGGTGTTTTTTGCGCTCACCATGAAAAAGAGCAGCCGCGGAAGCCGGAAGGAACCTTTTTTCGCGGGGAGTGATTTCAAAATTTTTTTCAATTCGGATGGCGGAATCTGGCGCAGCGATAATTCGGCGTATACATTTCTGATAACGGCCGTACCTCTGACTACATCAACACGCATGCCGGGCAAGGGTGTTTCCCTGTACTCAACGCCCCCATGCGAGCATGAAAGCAGGAGGCCGGCGAATATCAATGTGTACAAACGTCTCATTTTTGTAAAGATACCAAATTTATCCGCCCCTGTCAAGCGCTAAATAAGGACTTTTATGAGTATTTTTTGCTAAAAACTGTGCCGAATTAAAATAATAGTGGACAAAAAAAAGATGAATTGTTTTACATAGATAAAATCTTTCTAAAAGGATATATAATGAAAACAATCTTTATCAGCACCGGATACCTTCAGGACTCCTGTCTCGCAAGCCTTCATCCTGATGAGGCGTTCAATAAACTGCTGAATGAGTATGCTATAATGGAGTCACAAATTATTTATTTTTCAGCCGGTGAAGGCTGTATAAAAGAAATTCTTATTAAAAAAGAACCGACTTATTCTGTATAAAAGCGCACAAAAGGAGGCACTATGAGTATTGTCATTATAGGCGGAAATGATTGCATGGTTTGCCGTTACAAGGAAATATGCAAGGAGTACGGGTGCAAGGCCAAGGTCTTTACCCAGATGACATGCGATTTAAAGAATCAGATAGGCAATTCTGATTTGATGGTGCTTTTCACAAGTACTGTTTCGCATAAAATGGTACACAGCGCTACGCAGGAAGCCGTGCGCAAAAAAATTCCGATCGCGCGCGTGCACAGCAGCAGTGCGCACGCGCTAAAGAAAGTACTGGAAGAATACAAACAGTAAAACCGTGTTATATAAAATGCCCAGCAAGTACCGGTAAAAAAGTTGGATAT
>JAITPE010000193.1 GCA_031289575.1 Spirochaetia bacterium
GCTCAAAAGAGGAATCTTTTCATAGTTAAGATCAAAGTCCTTGTTATAAAAATATATCTCGGGCAGATTGTAGCCGGAAAGAACCTCGTTTTTGCCGGCGTCTTTTATTGTTTGCTCCACAAAGAGAACATCAACATCATTTCCTATTTTTCCGGTGTAGATATGCTCAAAGTGACTGTTGTAAAATATGGTTTTTCCGTTCTCATTAAGCGCGTAAAGCGCCCTTGGAATATGTTCAAGAATGAGATAGATCATCCATTCCAAAACCTGCTCATCCTTTTGCGCCTTCATTCCGTCACCGGACTCCGCTGAGGCAGAATCGGCCGCGGCAAAAAGCTGAACTCTTGTCCAGCGCCCCTGCCCTTCGCCGAATATGTTTATGACCGGGAACTCGCGGATTTCACCGTACTGAAGCAATTCCTCAAAACTCATTTTTTTTGCGAGCTTAGTCACAAACTGATCAATATTATACTTGTGCGAGCGCTCAAGATCGCTCAGCTCCGATATTACATCGTCTTTTTTTAATATGCCGAGGAGTATTCCGCGCTTTGACACAACAGGTATTACCGGAATATTGTGTATATAAAAAAGTCTCACAATGTCTGATGTCTTTTTCCCGTCAGACGCGTACGGATTTTCCGATAACGTTACTGTAACATCATCCGGCGCGTCCGGTCCCTCACCCGGTGTGTTTTCATCGAAACCGGCATACAGCTCGGGCGGTATGCCGGTTTCCTCATCAAAATTTTCTTTTTTCAAATCACTCATTATAAACCAAGCACATCGTACATCGAATAAAATCCGGCCGGCCGGCCGTTTAAAACTTCGGCGGCCACTACGGCCCCCTTGGCATCAGTATCCCGCTTTGTGGAACGGATTGTAAGCTCAATCCGCTCGCCCTCGCCTATAAAATAAACGGTATGCTCGCCGACAGCGTCTCCGCCGCGCAGCGCCATAATACCAATCTCCGCGGACTCGCGTTCGCCGGTTAAGCCGTTCCGGCCCGTAACCGCGCGCGCGCCGGCCATGCCGTTCATATGCTCCTTGACTATATCCGCGAGGCGCTTTGCGGTTCCGGAAGGCGCGTCTTTTTTCAGCCTGTGATGAATCTCAAGAATCTCAACATCAAAATCATCGCCAAGAACCGCGGCCGCGGTCTCGGTAAGTTTAAAGAGCAGGTTTACCCCCACGGCCATGTTCGGAGAAAAGACAAGCGGTATCACCTTGGATGCCTTCTCAATTTCGGTTTTCTGCTCATCGCTGAAACCGGTTGTGCCTATAACAACAGGCGTTTTATGCCGCACAGCCGCGGCGAGAAGCTCCATGGACGCGTCGGGAGACGAGAAATCTATAACGCATGAGCACTTCTCCACATCATCATTTACAGGCGACACAATCACCCCAAGTTTATCCGAAACAAGAGCGCCCGCGTCCTTTCCATAATAGGCCGACGAGCTTGAGTCAAACGCGCAGGCAAGAGAGTGCCCTCTCTGCAAAAGAACATCCAAAACAGCGCGCCCCATTCTGCCGCAGATTCCGCATACGCCGGCTTTCACAGTTTTACGCCCCGCTCGTTAAAAAGCTTTCTGATTTCATCGCGCTTCCCCGCGTCAAGGGGAAGCAGCGGAAGCCGCATCTCATCGCCGCAGTAGCCGGCCATCGACATCACGGCTTTTATTGGAATGGGATTCGTCTCGATAAACACGGCGCGGCACAGCGGCAGCAACTTGTAGAATCTGTCTCTTGCCTCGGAGAACTTTCCCGATACGAACAGTGTGTATATCCGCTTTAAGTCAAAGGGAAGCATATTGGACAAAACCGAGATGAGTCCATTTCCGCCTACGGAGAGCAGCGGCAGAAAGAGATTGTCGTCTCCGGAGAGAACGCTTATTTTATTGCCGCAAAGTTCAATCAGCCGCATCATTTGATTGATGTCGCCCGACGCCTCTTTCATGGCCGCGATATTGTCTGTTCTGCCCAAGAGCTCGTTTACGCTCTCCGGAAGAAAATTAACGCTTGTGCGCCCCGGAATATTATAGAGCACAACAGGAACCGGTACGGAATTGGCAACCTTTTCGAAATGAGCGATAAGACCGTTCTGCGTGGGCTTGTTATAATACGGATTAACCTGCAGAACGCCGTCAACGCCGGCGTCGGCGGCCGACTTGGAGAGGTGCACAGCCTCGGATGTGCTGTTGGCTCCGGTTCCCGCTATGACCTTCACGCGGCCGCGCACTATTCGCACAACCTCATGTATAAGGCGCTCATGCTCGTCAAACGATATGGTTGATGACTCGCCTGTTGACCCGGCCGGAACAATGCCGTCAATGCCGCCCTCTATTTGCATCTCAATAATCTTTTCAAGAGACTCAATATCCACGCTGCCGTTTTTAAACGGAGTGATAATAGCCGTATGTACTCCCTCAAACATAAATCCTCTACTTACTCATAATTAACTCATTTATATTCTTTAAGAAAAAATCAAAGTCAAATTTTTCACGCGGCGCCGGCGCGGATAACGCCACCTTTCTTTTCGGCAGTCTATGCTTAGGCAATTTCCTTGATTTAAATTCCTTGTACTCAACCGGCCCGGGCTCCGTTACCGGAAAATCATCGTCAAATAAATACAGCAAAAGCACGCGGTCGGCCTTTAGTAGGTCAACAGAAGCAGGATAGGCGTAAACCTTGACATTATCATCTCCTCTTGCGATTATAATTTTTACAAGCTGATTTTTTGCAAGCGTTCTTTCATTTACGGTTATATCTTTGCGCATAGCATAGGTATAGCCCTCAAGTTCGCTGAACCTCTCTAAGTCCTTTGTGCCGATTGAAGAACAGGAAGGAATGAGAAGGCACAAGGCAAGCAGTTTTTTTATTGATAAACGTTTTATAATCATATAATATGACGTTTGCGCGGAAGCTCTTTTGTCAATATATTTTTTTACGCAGCCCTATCTCCAGAATAATCTTGTTGATTGTCTATCAAGTACTCCATTAGATTTCTCGGATACCTTGTTGTTACAAATGAAATGGTTATATCATTTCTGTCAATCTTGTTTAAGGATCCGTAAAAACAGGCGCGATTTATCGCGTCTCTACATTGCGCTTGACAATTCATCCCGATAATGGCAAAATGCGACATTATTGAGGGACGCCGATGAAAAAACTACCTATAGGAATGCAGGACTACAAGGAACTGGTCACCGAAAATTTTGTCTATGTGGACAAAACCAAGTATCTCTTTGACATGATCGACAGCGGCAAGTTCTACT
>JAITPE010000222.1 GCA_031289575.1 Spirochaetia bacterium
CGCTGCCGTCTTTTATGAGCTGGTCGTAGTTTTCTCTTTTTTCTCTTATGCTTTTGTATTGTGTGTAAATGGATTCAAGCTCGCTTATGCGCGCTTGAGCCCCTGCTCCGGAATCATTCAGCGATTTTTTGAAATCCATAAGCGGATTTATTATTATGTAAAAGAGCGCCAGGCCCGCAACAATAACAGCCAGTACTATGAGCAGCTTTTTTTCTCTTGCCGAAAGTTCCATCTTTATTTGGTTTCCTTTTTTCTCTTTATAGTCAGCGTAAAAGAAGAATTTCCGTTTCTTGCCGATGTGATGTTTATTGAAGCGGAATCAATGCCGCCGGATTGCTGTATTTTTCTCCTGAAGTTTTCTATGCCCTGCGCGGATGCCGTTGAGCCGTCTATGCGAATGGTATTTTCGTTTATCACAAAATTTTTAAGCTCGAACGAGGGGTCCTGTTCAAACTTTGATAGAATGTCATTCATTAATTCCAAAGAAGGCGTACTTTCACCTATCACGGCGGCAAGTGAATCGAATTCTTTTTTTTCTTTTTTAAGCTTTTCTTTAGCTGCGGCTACAGGGTCGGGCGGCGCTGTTTTTTCGCCGAAGTATTTCATGTAGTTTTCACCCAGAGTCTTTTCGTATTTGGAGCTGCTGCTCGACCCGGCTATGAGTATTATTATAAAATTAATGAGAAGAGCCGCCGCGCTCAAAGCAAGAAAGAAGGCGGCGAGCGAGTACAGCTTCCGCGTTTTGGCGTTTATGCCGGGAATAAATTCTCCCTTGAGAAAGTTAACCGCGCCGTTTTTTTTGTCGGAGTACGATATAATCATTCCAAGCGGAATGTGGAACAGAGAATTTGTCGCTGGGTCGCGGTATTCCGGAACAAAGGGCAAAGCTGAGGCCGGAATCTCCATGCCGCGTGACAAAAACGCGGACACTCCGGTAATATTCGCTCCGCCGCCCGATGTCAAGATGCGGCCGAAATCATCATCGTGTCCTTCGGCGCGGTATGCCCTGATTGTCAATTGCATCTGCTCAATGAGATTGTTAAATGTTTCCGCTATGAGCGCGAATATTTTTTTCATCTGCTGTTTGCTGAGTTTAAGTCCGGTGTTATCCGCAAAGCCGGACGCAGAAACTATATCCGGCTTCAGCTTAATCAGAAAATTGACCGCTTCGGCTTCGCTTATTCCAAGGTAAGCGGCAATGCCTTTGTGTATATCGGCCAAAGAAACAGAACTGGCCCTAGTGTAACACAGGCTTTTTTCTTTTATTATATTGATGATGCTCTTGCTGTTGCCTATATGTAGCTGTATCGCGGTTTCATCCTGTATCGCGCCCAAACGGCTATAGCATGAAAAGAGTGCATCGGCCTCAAGCCCAAGCGCCGAGGGAGTCACCCCGGACTCCTGAAATATTTCAATGAAGCTGTTTACCGCGTCCTTCTTTGCGGCCGCAAGCAGAACGCAGCCCCTTTCGCTGTTTCCGCCCCACAGAGGGCGGAAATCCATCGCAAGTTCGCTTACGGCAAACGGAACATTCTCGGCCGCCTCAAAGGGCAGCGCCTCGGCTATTTTGCCCGGCTCGTTGAAGGGAAAGGTAATGCTTCTTATGATTGCCGTTTCCATAGGCAGATTCGATATGATCCTGTAGCCGTCAACAGGGTCATCGGCCAGCATTTTGCGGAGCGCAAGAATGGCAGCCTCTTTTTTGTCGGGCAGCCGCATATCTATACTCTCATATGAAAGAGAGCGGATATGAAAATTATTCAGGGTGCTCTTCGCCTTTATCATGCGCACCCCTGAAGTTCCTATATCTATTGCAGCTATGTTTTCGAACAAGGTTTTTTCTCCGGTTATTCTTCGCACCAGTAGAGGAGCTTTTTTGTATTCCGGTTATAGTATACTGTTGTTTTTGTTTCGGTTGAGTTGATTACGGCCGTTACCTTTATTTTGAATATAAATGAACTCACGGTTATGTATTTTCTTAAAATCTCAAACTCGCTGTCATTGCCTACAATGTCTTTTATTTCATCCACAGACGAGTAGGGCTTAATGAGCCTGCGCCTTATAAACTCCGACACTTTGTCATCGGTCATGTTTTCTGTCAATGCTGATATTACCCTGTAAGAAGCGGTGTTGATATTAATTTTGTTGTAGTCATGGAGAAAGTCTTTGCTGTCGCCGTAAACCCTGAAGTACTCCGCCAGCGCCCTGTTTTTTTCCTTTCCTATTTGAATTTCATCAACGCTGCGCCTCTCTCCGGCAATGCCGCCGCCCTTGGCCAAATCGGCCAGCGCACCGGCATCAATGGATGTGTTCCCTTCGTTGTGAGGGACAAGGTTCTTCTCTATTCCGGAATTTCCGCCGCCTAAGCCGTAAAATATTTCAGGAGTTATTCCCTTCAGCATGAGAAGTTCATCAATGCTGTCCATGGCCCTGTTTTTTGCGGTGTATGGCGGCGTCAATGTTGTGTAATAGTCACCGCTTTCAGCGCCGTACGGCAGCCGGGCATCATCAATATCCACCCAATCGTGCATGATGTCGGCGAAGTCCATGGAAAGCCCCATGTTTATAAAAAAGAGCTGCGCCATGTAGTAGTACCTTGTCTGTTCGGTAAATTCATTGGCAAAGGCGTTAATATTGATTTTTGAGTTTTCGTCCGATATTTTTATTTTGACAGTTCCATCATCTAAAGGAAGAGGCGGAAACTCAAGCGCCCATATGTCCTCGTAGCTGTCAATGTTCTTGTCTGATGCCCTGCCGGTAAGAAACTGTCCGGCGCCAAGCTTGTCGGCCTCAAGCAGATACGTGGCAAGCTCGACCCCCGATTTCGCTATATACGATGTCTTGAGGCGCTCGTCAAATTTTTTTATGTAGCCTATTGTTGTCTGAGTCTCAACAATAAAGTTTGCCGCAAGCGATATAAGTAAAGTGGTAACGAGAAGAACCAGAATAAGGGCGTAGCCCCTGTTGCCCAAAATGCGGCGCGGGGAATTTTTGTCTGTGTTTTCCTCTGTTTCTTCTATAAGGAAAAGTTTTCTCCTTTCGTACCATTCCAAAAAGGCGGCAATTTTTTGTTTTAACTCGTTCATGGGCTTCGTTACATATTTGGGTAGGAAAGAAAGACAAAATTTTCCTGCTTGCCTTTGTAGTCTTTAACGCTCAGGGTTGTTCTTACCGCGCTTGGGTAGTTCTTTGTTTCTCTTGAGTCCCAGCGCGGAGTCCAGTCATTGCGCAGCCGAAATTCAAATTTAAGGTCAATGACATTCTCAAGAATAAGGCTTGAGTTCCCGCCGGATAATATGTCGTCATCAAAGCCGCGCTCTTCTCTCCGCATTAGAAAGAACAAATCGGCAAATTCCTTGTCGGCTTCCAGAAAATAGCCGACCTCATTTATGTCACTGCGCGGGTTCGTTTTTTTTATATCTCCAAGTATATTGTAGTCCCTGTGGTTTATTGTTACAAAAGAAAGTGCGCTTCCGCTTTTGCTTGTATCGCCTACGAGTCCAGCCTTGTGATTTACAGAATCAATATACATGTTTGATATGTCTTTGTCAATTATTGATACAGCCGAATTTATGTTTATATAAAATTCGGAGTAGGCGCTCACGTCCTGAATGGTCCTCACAATTGAATAGTACGATGTGTAAACCATCAGCATGATTATTGAAGCTATAGCCGATGCGGCCATAATCTCAATGAGAGTAAATCCGCTGTTGTTGTTCTTAGCGCGTTGTGTAAATAAAGGAAAGTTCATATTTCTTTTCTTTTCCGTTTTCTCTCCAATGTACGCTTATCTCGGTTCGTTTCGCGTTTATAGGGCCGAGAAGCGGATGCTCAAAGTTAGCCGTTTTTCTGCTGTAAAAGAATGACTCGTAGCCTTCAACCGGTTCTTCGGAAACATCGGGCGCGTGCATTTTATTCATTCGAAACTCATTGAGTTTTGTTTTAGCTATAATCATGGCCGCGCTGTAGTTCTTCGCGCCTGTTATTACATTTATGCTTGAGCTTATTCCGGAATACACGCTCAAAAGAATAATCGA
>JAITPE010000272.1 GCA_031289575.1 Spirochaetia bacterium
GACAATCTCGTTGCCTTGTGGATAGAGGGGCAAAAATATCATGGCGATACCATACCCGAAGAAATAACAGAAAAGGATATGCCGGTATTTGCCGCTGTCAAAAAATGGTTGGACAGATACTTTGACGGAAAAAACCCCGCCATTTTGGAATTGCCGTTAGCCCCGATCGGCGGCGAGTTTCGCCAAGACGTATGGAGCATTTTGTGTGAAATACCATACGGAGAAGTCATTACCTACGGCGACATTGCAAAAAAAATGGCCTTGAAAATGAACAAGCAAAGGATGTCCAGCCAGGCGGTAGGCGGCGCTGTCGGACACAACCCTATATCTATTATAATCCCCTGCCATCGGGTTGTGGGGTCAAATGGCAGCTTGACGGGTTATGGCGGCGGTATTAGCAAAAAAGTCAAGCTGCTTGAATTAGAGGGTGTCGATATGTCTCCCTTGTTTATACCTAAGAGGGGCACAGCCCTTTAATACTTACAAATACCAAATTTTATTTTCTTCAGGCTTAATTTCTTGCCCTCCTCCGCTTATCTATCTGCGCGTTGTCCGGTAAAACTGTAAATATATTTTTTCACCCTTTCGATAATAAAGTAAGGCCGGAAAAAATGAAAAAGAAAAAGCATATCGATTACCTGTTTCGCCAAATCAAGTATGTAGACCACAGAATCAACCTCCTTCTCGATTATGTCGTATTAAAAAAAGATACGGCAAAATCCATTGCCGGCATTGTTTTTTTTCTCACAGGCGCGGCCGGCGATATCGCTGGTTTTTCCGCCGAGGAAAAAGAACCCCTGCTTGAGCTCAAGCGCCTTATGAAAAACTGGGACATTCTCGAAGACGGTGATATCGTCGGTTACATATACCAGTCGCTTCAGAGCAAGAGCAGCCTTAAGCATAAGGGACAGTTCTTTACCCCGTTCGACATTGTGCGCTACATGTCGGCCTCGGCTCTGTCATTTTTGGAAAAGAAAAACGGCATCCGCGTATTGGACCCGGCCTGCGGTTCCGGGGAATTTCTCGTGGCGCTGTATATTATGCTGCTCAAACGTTCCCGTGCGGATGCTCCGGCGCGGAAAAAAATCATAAGGGAAAGTATTTTCGGTATTGATATCGATCCGGTTGCCGTTCACATCGCGCGCTATAATCTTGCCGCGGTCTCCGGCTGCGCCGCCGAAGATATACAAATCCGCTGCGCGGATTTTCTGCATAAGGATAACCCGCAAGAATTGTTTGATGAAAAAACCTTTGATATAATAATAGGCAACCCGCCTTGGGGTGGATTCCTCAGCGCCGTGGAGAAAAAATATATACGCAAAAATTACGAATCACCATCCTCCGGCATAAACACATTTTCTCTCTTTATTGAACGCGGATACGATTTTCTGCGCGCCGGAGGAATTATCGGCTATCTAATACCCGAGGCATACCTGAACATAAAGGCTCACATGCGCTCCAGAAAAATGATGATAGAGAGAACCTCGATTATTCGGTTCGCGCTGTGGGGGGAGCGCTTTAGAAAGGTTTTTGCCCCCTCTGTATCCTTTTTTGCCTCGCTTAAAACAGGCGGCCGCTCAAATGTAATCCAGGTCACTCAGGGGATATCAGACAATTTAGCCCTTATGGTTCCCCAGGCAGCATTCTTTAAAACGCCAGAAAATATCTTTAACATAAATTATACAAAAAAATGCGTTAATCTCATAACAAGCATAGAAGAACAGAAATCATTGCGCTTAAAGGATAACGGAAGGTTCTACCTTGGCATTGTAACCGGAGACAACAGCCGTTTCATAAGCTGCGTTCAGGGAAACGATTACCAGGACCCAATAGTTACAAGCAAAGATCTTGAGCCGTTTCATGTAGGATTCAGCGGCCACTACTTCAACTATGACCCGGATAAACTGCAGCAGAGCGCCCCAAAAGAAATTTACCTTACGCCCGGCAAAATACTCTACAAGTTCATTGGCCGTCAGCTCACATTTGCTATAGATTACAGCGGACTGTATTCGCTTAACAATGTAAACGGTTTTATTCCGGACAGGGATTTTTTGAGCGCGATCAACGCGGAAAGCCTTGCCGCGGTTCTCAACTCGCGGGTAATGCAGTACTACTATGAAAAGAATTTCTTTACCCTCAAGGTACTCAGGGGAAATCTTGAGCGGCTGCCTATAAAGCAGATATCAAAGGAAAGCCAGAGAAAACTTAAATCTCTTTCCCTGCTTATGCGCGAATCAGGACCGGAAAGCGAGGGCTTTGCCCGCTGCAGGGAAAACATAGAGGATATAATATACAGCGAATACAGAATAAGCGACAGAGAGGTCAACAGAATGAACTACTTGTAGGGCAAAAACACGCCAGCCATATCTATCACGCCGTCACTCTTGTCATCGAACAGCGCCGTGCCCGTGTCATGGAGGTACAAAGTATTGCCGTTTTCTTTAAACACCGAAAGGCCCTTGTTGCCAAGCAAAATCAGAATGTAGTCGATGCTCCGAGAAAGAGACAGGCTGCTTCCATTGATACTTAAAAGCGCCGTTTTATAAGTTATAAGAACCGCGACAATGAGTTTTTCGCGGCAAAAAACGGCAGTGCCCGCATAGTAATAGATCTCATCAAACAGAATGTCCTGTTTCGGCGAAATCTGAAAGATATCGCCGAAAACCTTCTTTGGCTCACTATGCCTTACTCTTTCATAAGAATCAGGGTACTGCTTGAGCATCTGGTCGATTCTTCCGCCAAGAACAATAGGCCCGGCCGAGACTCCGGGAGTAAGAACCGCCGGCCGGAGCGCGGCCTCTGCGCAAACGCAGGCAAGTACCAGTATACATAAAATCTTAATTCGCATTTTCAGCCCTCGCCGCCTCGCGTTTTATCACCGAAAAATGCCGCGGAATGCCCCGGCCCTCACCGGTTTTTATAAAGAGAATGCCATCTTCCGCTATGCCGAGTTCTCCGCGCGCGCCTTCATCAACGGCAAGCCCGCAGGCTTCGCAGTGAGACATAATGTTTGCGGAAAGGCCGCCGCCCGTCTGATTTGAATACAGATACATGAAACCTTCCTTTTTGAGCAGCGGAGCCCCAAGCTCCGCGCATATATACACACCTGCCATGGCCCGGCTTACAACCATATCAAAGGCGCCGCGG
>JAITPE010000023.1 GCA_031289575.1 Spirochaetia bacterium
AGGTACAGCGGAAAGAAATGCGTTCTTGTTACCAACCATTCCGGCGTAGACAGGTACATGAACAAGAACATAGATTTGCTGCGGGCAAAGGGCATCAATATCAGCCTTATTATGGCGCCCGAACACGGCCTTTACGGCCACCAGAACGAGTACGCGGGCGAAACATCGTGGCGCGACACCCACAGCGGAACGCTCATCTATAATCTTCACAAGTTAGAACAGGGAAAGTTCAATGAGATTATTCAAGAGGCCGGTATTATAATCTTTGATATTCAAGATATGGGCATGCGCTGCTACACATATATTTCCAACCTGAAATTTATAATGGACGCCGTAAACGGAAGCCAAACAGAACTCATCGTCCTTGACCGGCCCGACCCCATAGCCTTTCTGGGAATCGACGGCGCTTTCCTCGACGCTCGCTTCGCTACGCGTTTCATAAGCGCCTTTCCCGCCCCGCTCATATACGACATGACCATCGGTGAAGCCGCGCTCTACTACAAGGGCGAATACGCAAAGGACGTTAAACTCACAGTATTTAAAATGTCAGGCTACAAGCGCAAAACGCTCTATCACAATACGGCAATGCCGTGGGTTCCGCCCTCGCCTAATCTGCCGACGTACAGTTCCGCGATTGTTTATTCGGCGGTAGTGCTGATGGAGTGCGTAAATATTTCGCTGGGAAGAGGAACGCCCATGCCGTTTGAGTACATAGGCGCGCCGTGGATTGACCCTGTGAAGTTTTGCGCCGATTTGGAAAAGATGAATCTGGGCCCGTTTAAGTTTCGTCCGGTTTATTTTACGCCGTTGATGCGCCGCTATTCCGGGCAGACCTGCGGCGGCGCGCATCTTGTGTATACCGGCGGCAAGTTCAGCCCGACAGAGGTATCGTACAAAATAATCCGGTATCTCCTTGGCAATTATCCCGAAGCAAAATGGGATACGCATAACGAAAAATACGAAATAGACGCCATGGCCGGTACCGACAAATTCCGCGCGGCAATAACTCAGGGACTCAGCTTTGAGGAGTACCTTAAACTAATCGAACCTGAGGTAAAGGAATATCGAAAGAAGAGAAAAAAATATATACTTTACTGATTCAGAAAAGCTATTCTTTCTATTCTTTCTATTCTTTCTCTTCCTTTGATTCCTCGATGTCATCTAACAGATCATCTTCATCATCTTTATTGACGGAAAAATTCATCAGGTTTTTAAAAAACGAACTCATGCCGCTTCCCCTTTCCGGATGACCTCCGCTCCTGTTGGCCAAGATGTCGGCGATTATTGACACGCAGCCCGATGCCTTTGATTTGGGATAGCTCACGATAAACGGTTTCTGGTTGCGGACCGATTTTGGAACTACAGAATCATCAAACACAAATCCCAGATTCTCAACCTTTATATTAAGAAACTGGCTCGCTATGTTTATGATCCGCTGCGCTACGCGCTTTCCTTCCGATACCGATTGCACCCTGTTTACTATGAGTTTTACATTTTTGTCATAGGCTTGGGCGGCTATTGACTTTATCATTCCATAGGCGTCGGTTATGGCCGTGGGCTCCGGCGTAGTAACGACAATGACCTCATCCGAGGCTACGACAAAACTCAGAACATTCTGTGAAACGCCGGCGCCCGTGTCTATTATCATATAGTCATCGGCGTCAAGGCTGGCGAACCCGTTTATGAAATCGTTCCTTTGTTTGGTCTCAAGGTTGGCGAGCTGGTAAAAACCGGACGCGCCGGCAATTATCTTTATTCCCTCCGGTATTTCAATAACAATGTCTCTCAGGCTTTTCTTTCCTTTTATTACATGGTACAGATTGTACTTGGGAATAATACCAAATATTATATTGATATTAGCCAAGCCCAAATCGGCATCAAGCAAGGTGACCGAGGCCCCGGTCTGGGCTAAAGCAATGGCAAGATTAGCCGAAAGGCTTGTCTTGCCCACTCCCCCTTTGCCGCTTGTTACGGCGATAGTCTTTGTTTTTTTTGCCTTGGTTCCCTGCTCAAGAACGATCCTCCTGAGATTAGTAGCTTGATCCACAGAAACCTCCTTCGCATCAGCTGTTGATATTGCCTATCATTAACTCCACAATTTTATCCGAGTCAGCAACCTCAATATCATTCGGGACTTCCTGTCCATTCGTGAAATAAGAAATAGGCTTGCTATATTTATCGGCAATATCAACAACATTCCCAATATTAGAAGTTTCATCTACCTTGGTTATTATTACACTATTGAAATTAATTGCGTCAAAAGCCCGAAAAATATCACTCAAATCGTTTTTTCTTGTATTTCCGCTGACGCAAAGTATCTTTTCAAAGTCATAATCTATGAGATCCGCGTAGTTTTTCATTTCGGCAATCTTAAGCTGATTTTTCTGGCTCCTGCCCGATGTATCGACCAATATAATATCGGCCTTTTCATTAGTGATTACGGACTTGAACTCCTTTGAGTCATTGACCGCGTATATCGGGATACGTATGATCTCGGCGTATTTCCGAAGCTGTTCGGTAGCGGCTATTCTGTAATTGTCTATGGTTATAAAGACAACCCTATTGCCTTCCTTAAGCGAATGAATGGCGCCGAGCTTAGCCATGGTTGTGGTTTTGCCCACGCCGGTAGGGCCTATGAACATGATGATTTTCTTCTTGCTGTTCCCAAGCCTTATAGGGCCGGATGTCACAATGCGGCTCTTGAGCAGTTCCTTGAGGCTCTTTTCTATTTTGTACGAGTCCTGCAGATCGTCATTGCTTATGGAATTTTTCACCCCGCGCATGATTGCGGCGCTCTCTTCGCGGTTGAAGTCGTTCTGCTCAAGAATATTCAAATACTTGGCAATGAGCGGGGCTTCTTCCTTTTCCGATTGCTTCCAACCGCCTTTGCTCTCGGCGAGAGCGTTAAAGGCGTCTTTGAGTTGACGCAGTTCCTTCTCAAGGTTAAAGCCGGCGTGCTCCTGCGGGAGCGCCGGCTTTTTTGTTGCAGCCTCACGTTCTTCCGGGTACGGCATTGAAGATGAAATAGTGGAAGAAGAAGCGGAAGAAGAAATTGAGGAAATGGATGATGCCGGTTTTGCCGAAGAGCCCTTTATCTGGTTTATTTTTTCCATGATCTCGGCGTCAAGTTTTGACGGCCCCTGAGAGCGAAGGATGTCATTTATGTCATCCTTGCGGCCTCCCACCGTTATATCCAACCCCGCTTTTGGTTTCGGCTTGAGCTCACCCCTGCGTTCCGGAATGCCTATGGTCATTTCAACCACATCCTTGCCGAAAAGAGTCGACTTAAAAAGTCCGCCCTCTTTTATATTCTTATGGCTTATAGGTATAGCGTCATCCCCATATTCACGCCTTAGCCTCTGCATTGCTTCGGCGTATGTCTTTGCTTTAATTTTGGCATATTTCATATTACATCTCCTAATATAGGTTTTATACAAACATTAAACGGCCGCAGGCAGCAGCGCCGAAATCACAACATTTATCCTTATATTTTTGTTGATTTCGCTGTACGAAAGCACAATCGGCTGCGTCATCTCCCTTTCCAAAAGCGTAAAGACCGCACGGCGTACCACAGGCGAAACGAGAAATACCGGCTGATGCTCGGCAAGCTTTGCCCTGTTGACGGCGTCAGTGAGCGCCTTCAGTATGACCGAATGCGAATCCGGGTCAAGGGCAACTATTTGCCCGTCTACCGGATCGTCGTGAATAGCGTCCCGTACGGCCGATTCAATATCCGGATCGACGGTTATTACATTGAGCATATTTGAGCCGTCGATATAGTCGGCCGTTATTTGCCGCGAGAGGGCAACACGGACATATTCCGTAAGAAAATCAGAGTTGCCCCTCAATGAGTCGGCATAAGTTGCGAGCGTTTCCATAATGGTCAGCATGTTTCTTATGGAAACGCGCTCGCGCAGCAGGTTTTGCAGAACCTTTTGTATTGACCCCAGAGTGAGTTTCTTTTCCTCGACCTCCGCGACAACAGCCGGATACTCGCTCTTGAGATTATCAACAAGCTGTTTAACCTCCTGGCGTCCCAATATATCGTAGGCATATCTTTTAATTATCTCTGTGAGATGAGTCGCCACCATCGTTGGGCAGTCAACCACAGTGTATCCGCGGCTCTCGGCCGTACTCTGCTTGTCGCCCTCAATCCAGATCGCGTTTTGCCCAAACGCCGGTTCCACAAACTCATCGCCTTCTATTTTTGACTCAACAGTTCCGGAATTCATAGCCATCAGCTTGCCGACCTGCAGAATGCCGCGGCCTATCTCAACGCCCTTAATGAGAATCGAATAAACCTGAGGCTCAAGCTCCATATTGTCCCGTATACGGATAGGCGGAACAATGAGCCCCATGTCAAGGGCGCTGCGGCGGCGGATGTTCATAATCCTTTCGAGCAGAGTCCCGCCCTGCTCAGGGTCAACTAAGGGTATAAGGTTGTACCCTATTTCAACGGCAAGAGGGTCAACCAAGGGCGGCGGCTCGCTGCCGGCCTTGGGGGTATCCTTGACCTGCTTGAGTTCCTGTTCCGCGCGCTCTTCCTTTCTGGCTTTACTCAAGACATATCCGAGCGACGCGAGTCCCGATGATAAAAGAATAAGCGCGACCTTTGGGAATCCGGGAATCAGTACGGCACAACCCAGAGCCGCCGATGTTACATACAGCGCCTTGGGCTGAAAGGTGAGCAGCTGCTGGCCTATTTCATCGCCAAGATTTTTATTATCCGTGGCCGCCCTTGTGACGATTATGCCTGTTGCCGTTGTAATCAAGAGAGAAGGAATTTGGCTCACAAGCCCATCACCTATGCTCAAAAGCGTGTATGTGTTGAGGGCCACATCGAAGCTTTCGTTCCTTATTACAATTCCGGTAATGAATCCGCCTATAATATTTATGACCGTTATGACAATGCCTACCTTTACATCGCCCTGAATAAATTTCGACGCTCCATCCATTGACCCGTAAAAATCAGTCTCTTGGCTCAGCTCGGCCCTGCGCCTGCGGGCCTCGTCCTCATTTATAAGTCCGCTGCTTAAGTCGGAGTCTATGCTCATCTGCTTGCCTGGCATGGCGTCCAACGCGAAGCGCGCGGCTACCTCGGCTGTTCTTGTCGCTCCCTTTGTTATTACTAAAAACTGAACCGCTACCAAAATTATGAACACAATGAATCCCACAATGTAGCTTCCGCCTACTACAAAGTTTCCAAAACTCCTCACTATTTTGCCGTCGAACGACGCGCCCTGCAAAAGAATAAGACGCGTTGAAGACACATTGAGCGCCAGCCGAAACACGGTAGTTACAAGCAGAAGGGCCGGAAACACCGAAAACTCATGCGCTTTGCCCACATACATGACAATCATGAGAATCAATAGACCAAGCATTATGCTCACGGCCATGAAGAAATCCAACAGGAATGTTGGTATTGGAATAACAAGCATTGCCACTATAGTAATAATGGCAATGCCGACCATTACATCGCTTTTTTTTCCCAACAAGTTCAGATTTTCAACAGAAAAGAACGATGCTGCTTTACCCGTCATGTTTCATCCCCTTATATGACCGCCTTGTATTTAGTATAGAGTTCCTGATAGATGAGCACTACAGCGTTAAAGAGTTCCTGCGGAATCAACTGCCCAACCTCAACATCCTTGTATATCTGCCTTGCCAACGGCCTGTTCTCAATCATGGGGACATTGTTTCTTTTGGCAATCTCGCGTATGCGCAGCGCTACGGCATCCTCCCCCTTGGCTGTGACCATGGGCGAGAACATTGTTTCCCTGTCATAGAGAAGAGCGACCGCGTAGTGCGTCGGATTTGTGATGATAACGTCGGCCTTGGGCACAGCCGAGAGCATATTTCTGCGGTGCATTTCGCGTATGCGGGCCCTTATATGAGGATCTCCCATTGATTCCTTGTATTCCTCTTTGAGTTCCTGCTTGGTCATTTTCAAGGATTCCATAAGCTCTCTTTTTTGAAAAAAATAATCCGGAACGGAAAGCACAAGAAGAAGCACCGAAGTCCACAGTATTATTTTCAAAGCGCCCATGAGTACAATCTTGACGGCCATCCCCACCGACAGGTCGGGCGTGGTCATGAGTTTTTCAAAATCGGACATAATGATGAGATACGCGGTGAAGCCTATCAGCAAGACCTTTGCTATGGATTTAAACAGGTTCATCGCGACCTGCTTTGAAAAGAATATCTTTTTCATTATGGTTGCCGGGTCGAAGCGCAGCTTGCTCCAGTCCATTTTAAGCGGATGCGTGGATACCTGAAGGCCGACCTGCATAACATTGCCTGCCACAGCCGCTATAAGAACAGCGAGAAAAACCGGCAGCAGGATCTTGGCCGATTCGCCCGCGACCGCCATGAAATCCAAGAACAGGCTCCGCTGTGTCAGGTGCAGCCTTGAAAAGGATGACAGGTAGTACTTTGTCATGGCGGCTATAGAATCGTATATCCACGAGGAGAACAGAAAGACCACGAGAACGCCGAATATAACAACAAGGCTTTGGGGAAGTTCCTGCGTTTTGGCGACCTGCCCTTTCTCCCTTGCCTCGCGTACCTTTTTTTCCGTGGCCTCTTCGGTTCGGCCATCATCTTCGGCGGCAAAGAGCTGCAGGTCAAAGGCAAAGCCTTCGATAAACGGACGCTCATATATTTCCAAAAAATCTTTCATATATCTATCTATATTCAACCATCAACCCGGCCAGTGCTGCATCATCTTTGTGATAAATCCAAATGTCCTTTCAAGAGAAACATGCATGACGCGAATAATCAGCGGCGAACTTATAAGCAAAACGCCGAACGCCACCATGATCTTAAAAGGAAAACCCATCATCATAATATTCATCTGGGGCGCGGCTTTGGCCAGCACCCCCAAACTTACCGAAATAAGAAATATAGTCCCCACAACCGGAAGGGCTATCTTAAGCGCTATGACAAACATTCCGCTGAACGAGTACATCATGTATTGAACCAACTTCCCGCTGGACATTCGTCCTATGTCAAAAAAAGGCACAAGCTCGTACGAATGGTAAATGGCCTCTATCATAAGATGGTGCCCGTTCATTGCCAAAAGAACAAGAAGCGCAATGAGATTCTTCATTTGGCCTATCAGAGGAACCGAAATTTGAGACAGCGGATCCAGAACCTCATTGATGCCGAACCCTATTTGAACCGCGAAGTACTGTCCGGCCAGCTGAAAAGCGGCAAATACAATCGACAGGAGAAAGCCGATATAAAGGCCGATGGCAACCTCCCTGAGTATCATGAGAAAAAAGATTCCGCTGTTGCCGGATATATCGTATCCCTTGGATGCCACCACAGGGAAAATAATAAGAGTTATCAAAAAAGATAAAATCGCCTTGAGCCTGAACGGAATAATTCCGCTTGAGAAAAATGGCGCTATTACAAACATCGAATTCATTCTTATAAGAATGAGCAAAAACACCTGAAAATGATAAACAAAATATTCCATCAGGGGCTTCCGATTCTCCCTATCAGGTCAAATACGTTAAATGTGTAATCGGTAAGCATTCGCGACATCCATGACCAAAGGAGAATCAGCGTGACAAAAATGGTCACAATTTTTGGAACAAATGTAAGAGTCTGCTCCTGAATCGACGTTGTTGTCTGGAATATGGCGATTACAAGGCCGACCAGCATTCCCACCAAGAGAATCGGCGCCGAAACAATCAGTGTTATCATCAGCGAATCGCGCAGTAGTTTTATGATTACCATCTCTGTCATATCATGTCCCTCATATTATGTCTCTTTAGTTATGCCTTCTTTTAACGCTATCCGAATGAACGCACAAGTTCATACGCCAGCAAATTCCACCCGTCCACAAGAATAAAAAGAATCAGTTTAAAAGGCAGCGATATCATGACGGGCGGAAGCATTATCATACCCATTGCCATGAGAACGCTTGCGACAATCATATCTATAACAATAAAAGGAAAAAATATATAAACGCCGATCTCAAACGCGCGCCGCAGCTCGCTTATCATAAAGCTTGGGATAAGGCAATAGGTCGGCACATCGTCCTGATTTTTGGGCTTCTCTATTTTGGCAAGATTAATGAAAAGAGCGATGTCTTTTTCGCGCGTTTGTTTAAACATAAACTCGCGCAGCGGCTTTATGCCTTTTTCGGCGAACTGATCATTGCTCAGCTTTCCGTTGAGATAGGGCTGCAAGGCGTTCTCGTTTATCTCCTGAAATGTGGGCGCCATAATAAAAACAGTGAGAAAAAGAGCAAGGCCGATTATAACCTGATTGGGCGGCATCTGCTGAAGCGAAAGCGCGCGCTTGACAAAATCAAGAACTATGACAACCCGCGTGAACGCCGTCACCATGAGTATAATAGAAGGCGCAAGCGTGAGTATGGTCAGCAGAAAAAGTATCTGCAGACTGAGCGCGACATCCTTAGCCCCCTGCGCCTCCTCAATATCAAAGGCAATCTTTGGTATGGGCATGCGTACATTCTGCGCGGCAAGAACGGCAGGCGCCAGGATCAAGACGGCGATTAAAATATATTTTAAATTTTTATTCATCGCCGTACCTGTGGAGATTTTTAAGCCTGCCGTTCTGTTTTTTAAGGTAATCCAGATCAAGGCTCTCATCGGTATAAGCGCTGTTATAAGGCGTACTGTCAGGTTTGCGCTTGTTGATCTTTTCCACAACCTTTCCTATGCCGCTGCCGATACGCTCCTTGAGGTAATCCTGAAAACCGCCGGCGGACAAGGGCGCGGCAGACGAAGCGGCAAGGCGCACGCGGTCTATATCGTCTTTGTTTGTTATTTCGGTAATGAGATTAATTCCGCCGTCGGCTATCCCTATGACAAGCACCTTGCCCGCGATATCCACAACCTGAATGTATTTATTCGCCCCGACAGGAGAAACCGCAAGCGTTTGAATAACGTCCGCCCCGCGTACATTGATTCCGGTTTTCTTTGTGACAAACTTGAAGAAATAGTAAAAACCGCCGACCATGAGTCCAAGAATAATAATGAGTTTGATGATGTCCCACGCATAAGAATCCCCTGTGGTTTTCGGCCGAAAATCGTCCTCGGTGTACTCCGCGGCCGGAAGAGAGGGCAAAGCGCCTTCCGCGCTTTGCCCGTCGATTCCGGCCGCGGCAGGCTCGGCCGCCGCAGCCTTCTTTCCCGCGGGCTCGGCCGCTGTTTTGCGCTGCCCCTCTTTGGGCACGCCCAAAGAGGGCAGCGCAAACAGCGGAATGCACAGCAACAGCATCAGCATAGCCAAAACTCGTCCGCGCCTTTGCCTTATTATGTCACATTGTACCACAGGTCTCCGCCCTCTTTTTCACAAAAATCAATGGCTGACATGAATCAGTCTTTCATCCGGACTGACAATATCAGTTACACGGACTCCGAAATTTTCATCAATTACAACAACCTCGCCCTTTGCTATGAGCTTGCCGTTGACCAAAAGGTCAACCGGCTCGCCGGCCAGCTTATCAAGCTCTATTATGGAGCCCTCACCAAGACCGAGAATCTCCTGCACAAGCCTTGAGGTTCTGCCCAGCTCAACAGTCAGAGTCATTGGAACATCAAGCAGCAGAGATATATCGCCTAACGCGCTCTGGGTTATGCCCGTATCAAGCTGCGGAAACTTTACGGCGCTCATGTCGGTCATTGGCCCGCCCGCATACTGCTGCTGCTGTTGTTGCTGCTGCTGACGGCCGCCGCCGTACTGTTGCTGCTGAGGCCCGCCGCCCCCCTGCGGGGCTATTGCCGTGGCAATGGTCATGTCCATTATATGGAATATCTTGAAGGCGGAAACCCCTTCTATGTTTAAATCATAGGTTATCTTTATGGCGCTGCCCAAAGGTATTTGCAAATCGGCGGGCCCGTTCGACATAGAGAGATTGGCCGGAGTCGTGCTTACGCCGCCTCCTAATTTATTGCCGAACTGCGTGGCCATTGATGAGAGAAACTGGTTTGTAAATTCCTGAATGGTGCTCAGGTGCGCCTCGGTGAGTTCAACCTGCGTTCCGGTCTCATCGCTCATCATGAGAGAGCTTATGAGGCCGGCGTCGGGAACCGTAAACAGCACAAGGTTTTTGCCGTTAAGCACGCCCTGATAGTCCATGCCAACCTGAACATGGCGTCCCGGAAAATCATTCGCGATCGCGCCGTTCGCCTTGGATTCAATGACGACATTTGTCAGGCTTATATTCCTGCCGCCCAGATAGCCGGCCAAAGAAGGAATGACTATGCTGACAATTGAGCGCAGCGAGTTCTTAACGGCATTCTGTTCCGCGGCAGGCATCGCCGGGCCGCCGCCGGAACCGGCGGGCATGGCAATATTGTCGGGTATGCCCCCTACGTCATCATCAGAACCCTGTAATAGGGCATCAATTTCGTCTTGAGATAATGAACCGTCACCCATCCGCTGCTCCTCCACAAATACAAGGCGGAAAACCCGCCGTCAGTTTACTACCAAATCCTTAAAGTACACCTGTACTACTTTTCCGCTCGCAAGAAGCAGATTAATATGCGCCTTTATTTCTTCCGCGAGAGTAATCGCGCCTTCTTTTGAATTAACTTCCTCATATTTTTTATCCATAAGCAGAATATTGACCGTATTCAATATTTGGTCTCTTCTGCGGATAAGCTCATTGTTAAGCTCGACATTGGGCTCATACGCGAGGGATATCTGCATCTTAAAAAAATGAGGCTCCGCGTCCGATGTTGTTTTCGCAAACTCAGGCAGTTCAAAAGTATTATACGCCGGAGGCGGCGGCCCTTGTATAATCTGCTGGCTCCTTGTATAATTTTTCTCTACCGTATATTTTGATACGAGAAAAGAAATGCCTGTTATAAGAACAATAAGTAAAATTCCGCCCGCCACAAATAGAAGTATTTTTACTATTTTTGACGGGCCCTTAGTTTCGGACGACGCACCGCCTTCGGACTCATCATCGTCTATTATATCATCTCTCTCGTCATCACCCATGGGAATCTCCCTTTATCAATATTAAACTTAATTTTTATAATACCGATAATTATGTGACATAATATTACTCATTAATCTCTATGTCAATAATTTATTCATTTTCATTAAAATATATAGTAATTTTTTTAACGCCATTCCTCATCGGGTATCGGCCGTTTGATTGCGCCGCCGCCCTTTGGCAATTCCTTATCGCGGAGTATGACGATATCGACCCGCTGATTAAACGCTCTGCCCTCCGGAGTATCATTTATATCAAGCGGCCTGTGCTCACCGAACGAGACCGATGACATTTTTTTCCCAACCACCTTGTTTTCCTCCTCAAGATAGCGAAGCACATTGACGCTTCTCGCGGCCGCCAATTCCCAGTTGGAGGAGTAACCCCTTGTTCTGGAAAGGCCTATGGGCGTGCTGCTCGCGTGTCCCTCAATGCGGACAAAATTGGGAACAGCGTTGAGTATTTTTCCGGCCTTATCCAATATATCCCTCACCTCTGTTTTGATTACCGCGCTGCCGGGATCAAAAAAGGCATCACCCGAAAGGCTTATAATCAATCCGCGCTCATCCTCCTCAACCCTTACCTTTTTGGCGGTTATTTCGGGCTGGAACAGCGATACGGCGTCTTTAATGCTTTTTGCCATAGAGCGCCCCTCGGTAGCGGAAGGAAGCGAGTTTATTGTCATGCCCATTTCCTCAAGGCGTCCCTTGGAAAAGGATGACCCGCCCTGTAAAATACCAAGAGCGCCCTGAAATGAACTCAAAACGAGGTAGAAATCCTTTCCGTCTATTTCGGCAAAGCTCATCATGGTTATAAAGAATGTAAGAAGCAGAGTTGTCATATCGGACCATGAAACCATCCATGCCGGCGCTCCGCCTTCCTGCTTTTTTTTCTTCTTTACAGCCATTAGTCTCCGACCTCTTGAGTAATTTCGTCCCTCTGGGCCGGCTCAAGGAAGGCCACAAGCTTGTCGCGGACAATGCGCGGATTGTCTCCGGCCTGAATCGAAAGCGTTCCCTCTATCATAATCAGCTTGACAAGGATTTCTTCATTTCCACGAACAGCCAGCTTATTGGCGAGCGGAATAAATAGTACGTTAGCCAAAATAGAGCCGTACAGAGTTGTAATAAGAGCGGTAGCCATACCTGGGCCAATGGCGGCCTTATCTTCAAGGTTCGCCATCATGAGGATGAGGCCCAGCAGTGTTCCGATCATACCAAAGGCAGGAGCGAGAAAGCCCCAGTCGTCGAAGAGCTTCTTTCCCCTGTCGTGCCTTTCCATAATATACTCAAGCTCGGTCTCCATGATGCGGCGCACCAATTCCGGGTCGGTTCCGTCAACAACAAGCTGTATTCCCTTTTTGAGAAAATCATCATTAAGCTCATTTAAATCATCCTCAAGCGCCAAAAGACCCTCGCGCCTTGCCTTTTCGGAAAAAGATACAAGAGTAACAATCATGTCCTTGGGATTCATCTCTGGAGCGAAAAAACACAACCTGGCTATGCTTGTAATCTTTACAACATAATTAATCGGGTTGGAGGTTATAAGCGTACAGAAAGAACCGGCTACGGTAATCAGAATCGAAGCAGGGTCAAAGAACAGCATTAGATCGCCCCGCGCCAAAATAATACCGGCCAAAATACAGACTACGCCGCCGGCTATACCGCCTATTGTTGCTATATCCATAGATAAACTCCGTTAGCTCAATAAATTCACTCAATTTATTTTCGGCATATCCGGGATATGTAAATCAGCAAAAAATTTTCAAGCGGCTATTCTTTCTAGCGTTCCATCTTTATATCGCTGAGTTGAACATGAATTCTGTTCTGGTATTTCACTATCAGGTCAATAACCTCCAGCGCGGACTCCTTGACGAGGTATTTGCGGTCATTCACAAGGGTGA
>JAITPE010000030.1 GCA_031289575.1 Spirochaetia bacterium
GTATCACCGATGAACAGATTCAAAAAAATAATTATAGGAGCCTACCCCCCCCCAATCCTATATGTAAAGTAAGAAATACCGCTCGCTTAGCTCTCACACTCTGCCTCGCCCTCACTTTAACATTCTTTGCCGGTTGCTTCGACAGTAGTGACAGCAATGACGACAGTGGCGGTTGGATTACACTTCCGACAACATCTATTGGAAAGCTCACAATAACCAGAGCTCCTGTTGATAAATATGTTTATGTCGTGCATGATGAATCCGGCGACCTCTTCCCCGATCTTGTGGGGGTTCTTGCTTTATCTTTCAATTATGATAAAGCAGGAAATTTCAAAGGAGGAAAAATGGAACTGCAAAAAATAGAAGACAGCACTGTGGAGGTACCCCTCTATTTTGAGATTAGTAATGGTGTCTATCAAGCATATGCTGGTAACGATACTGTTGATGTAAAGGTTAGGATGTTTCACAATGAAACAGTGACTATTGACTCGACGGGTACTTATGACGACGGCCCACAGAAAAAAATCTTCTATAGTGTATCATTTTCAGGCGGCAACGCAACTATAGACTATCATGCCGGAGTAAATGAACCTTGATAACAGGCTAATCCCCCGTAGCCAAAGGCTGCTGGGGATTTTACTGTACTCTATTTTGATTCATATCTCTTTATCGGTAGATATTTTTCATATTCAAAAAAGTCAGCATCTTCGGTAAATATTTTCCAGTCATTTCTTATCGCAACGGAACAAATTAAAAAATCCGTATGAGAACCTTGTATCCCATGCCTTCTACATTCATTGGAACATTCTGCCGCAAATTCATAATCACTTGTCTGCGCAACATAATCAGTAAATACTGACATTTTATTTTTTATTTCATAAAATTTATTTTTATCAGAAATTCCTGATAATACTTCTTGCCGTATTGATCCTATAACTGCAATTTGAGTATTCCGCATTAAAGTAATTAGGTTATCTGTGATTATATTATTTTCTATGTGACTCTTTTTCCGAAAAGCTAATGACCAAATAGGTGTATCGACTATAACTTTCATTTTTCCCTGCGTAATTTTTTATAATCATATTCTTCATCATATTCAACGGTATTAAATAATGATATTATATCTTCTACTGCCCTTCTTTTAATAAATTCTTCAAGGGCCAAATTTACCGTTTCGTCTTCTGTTTGAAGACCGCCAACATGAAAAGCTTTTTCTAACAATGTCCCATTTATAGTCAAATTTGTATCCATATTTTCTATAGTAAGTATTTTATGTTTGATAAATAGTTATACGATATTTGGCCAACTTGACACAACTCAATAAAGTTTGTCCAACATTCTGATAATAGCAAAGCAGTCCATATCTGTCAAGGGCTTTTTGGCATAAATGGCCGAATCCGGTTATTTCACTTGTTTATTCTCTCTTTTTATAAACGAAACATGTTCCACGTAGAACATTTGGTTATTGCCGAAACAGGGAACATGTTCCACGTGGAACATGGACGGGAAGCCTCGGCAATCCCCGCGTTATGCGACATAACGAGGGGGTAATTGGTTCAGGAAACGGGTTTTGTTCTCCGCATGTTCTCTATATGTATAAGAACCATGGATATGTGCGTAGGGTCAACCCCGGAGATCCTCATGGCCTGCCCAATGGTTCTGGGCATTACGGCCTTCAGCTTGTTCTTTGCCTCATTTTTAAGTCCGCCTATGCCGTCATAGTCAATATTTTCGGGAATGAGCATGTTTTCGGTCTTCTCCATTTTTTTTATGTGCTCTGTCTCCCGTTTTATGTAGCCCTCGTATTTTATTTCCATCTCAAGCGCGGGGATATCCTGTTCGCAAACCTGCTTGTCCATAAGGGGAAGCAGATAAGAAAGCCGCATGCCGGGCCTGCGCAGAATCTTGGCCGCGGAAATACGTCCCTTTTCTATATCCTCTCCGCTTTTTTCCGCGAGCAGGGCGGCGGCTTTTTCGTCAATGGAGAGCTGCGTCGTTATCAGACTTTTTACTGTGCTGTCTATGCGCGCGTACCTGCTGGCCATGGCCTCATAGGTCTCCCTGCTCACAAGTCCGTTCTCGTAGCCGTATGCTGTCAGTCTTTTGTCCGCGTTGTCCTGGCGGAGCAGCAAGCGGTGTTCCGCTCTGGATGTAAACATTCTGTAGGGCTCGTTTGTTCCCTTGGTCACAAGATCGTCTATCAGCACGCCAATATAGCCTTCGGAGCGTTTTATGATAAGCGCTTCCATTCCGCGTAGTGAGCGGACGGCGTTTATTCCGGCCATAAGGCCCTGGGCCGCGGCCTCCTCGTAGCCCGATGTTCCGTTTATCTGCCCGGCGTGGTACAGTCCGCGTACGCGTTTAGTCTCCAAGCTGGGAAAGAGTTCGGTCGGCGGCACAAAATCATACTCCACCGCATAGGCCGGCCGCAAAACCTTGGCGTGTTCGAGCCCGGCAATTGTTTGTATCATCTCAAGCTGAACATCCTCGGGCAGAGAGCTTGAGAAGCCGTTGATATACATTTCCTTGGTGTTGAGCCCTTCCGGTTCAAGAAAAAGCTGATGCTGCGGCTTATCCGCAAAGCGGATTATTTTGTCTTCAATGGACGGGCAGTAGCGCGGGCCTATTCCCTTTATGACTCCGGAGTACATGGGCGAAAGGTGAATATTCGCGCGTATGATTTCGGCGGTCTCCTTTGATGTGTAGGTGATCCAGCAGGGGATCTGTTCCCGCTCTATCGCATTGCCGCTGAACGAAAAAGGCACCGGCTTTTCATCCGGGCGCTGGATTTCACATTTCTCAAAGTCAACTGAATCCATATTAATTCTCGGCGGGGTTCCGGTTTTAAGGCGCAGGATGGGGAAACCCAAAGCCCGCAGGGAAACGGGAAGTCCTTCGGAGGAAAAATCGGCAAGCCGTCCCGCCTTTTCCTGGTGCCCGCCGATGTGTATGAGTCCGTTCAGGAAAGTGCCGGGACACAGAATTACCTTTGAGGCGAGATGTTCCTGTCCGCGCACAGTCTGCACGCCGGCAGCTTGGGAGTTTTCGACAAGAAGTTCCTCCGCGATATCCTGAATCAGGCTGATATTCCTTTCGCTTTCAACAACTCGTTTCATCGAAAACTGGTAAGCCTTCTTGTCGGCCTGCGCCCGCGGCGCCCATACGGCCGGCCCTCGGCTCCGGTTGAGCATTTTAAAATGGATTCCGGCGGCATCGATCGCGCGCCCCATTTCTCCGCCGAGGGCGTCTATTTCTCTTACAAGATGCCCCTTGGCAAGGCCGCCTATTGCGGGATTGCAGCTCATCTGCGCTATTGTATCAAGATTACCTGTAAGCAAAAGTACGCTGAATCCGTTTCTTGCTCCGGCAAGGGATGCCTCAACTCCGGCATGGCCGGCTCCCACAACTATTATATCATACTGTCTTTTCATGTTAACTTCTCCTGTCATTGGGAACAAAGTGAAGCAATCTATTCAATAAAAAAATTTCGTACATTGTTGACTTTGTACATATTATAGGGCGCGCCTCACGCAATGACAATTTTTATATAGGCGCGGTAATGACCCGCAAAACCCGTTTCATATCTTAAAAATAAACTGCTCCAAAGACGCCGCTTTTTTAATGAGACATAAAAATTTATTGACACACAAAACATCTGCTGAAAAAATAGATAATAATGTATATAAGCGGAGCTATGCTATGATGATTTTACTAAACGCCGCCACGCTTTTTCTTTGCGTTGGGATTCTTGTTGTCTTTCGAAAAATGGACAAATCCAATATTGGTATAAGCAAACTGAAGCGCTATTCGGATAAAATATTTGATGACTTTAAAAAATTAGCCGAGAACGAGCAGCGGAAATTAAAAGACGCGACAATTGAAATGGAT
>JAITPE010000051.1 GCA_031289575.1 Spirochaetia bacterium
CCCGGCGCATTTTTTGTTAGAAACAGACAGTCCCGACATAATGCCTGTTGAGGCTCCGCGCTTTTCGCACGTCCTGTGCGCGCTCCGCACTGCGACATCCTGTCGCGAGGCGCAGGAATGCCCCAACAGGCCCGCAAATATTGTGTACAATCTGAGGGCCGCCGCCGAAATACTCGGCATACCCGAGGAAGAAATCGCGGCGGTTTCTACGGCAAACGCCGTGCGTATTTTCAACCTGAAGATATGACTATTCGCCCGAAGGTTTTACCTGCGGCTTTTTTATCTGAGGTTTTACGCTGTTAATATCGGGTTTGACATCCTCTATCGCTTTTTTTGCCTCATCGCTGCCGTCCTTCACCGCTCCCGCTATAGCGTCTCTATTAGCTTTATCGGCAGCCTTTTGGTTACTTACATTCTGTTTGTCGGTCTTGCGCTGTTCATCCACTTTTTCCTTGTTTTCATCTTTCATGGTGCGGACATCATCGCGTATTCTTTCACGCTCTTCGTCAAAGCGCTTTCTTATGTCTTCCTGTATTTTGCTTATTTCATCAAGAATATTTTCAATGCCGCGCCTGTTCTCTTCGGAGAGATCCTTGACCGTGAGACGTTTATCCGGCTCGACATAGACCTCCTGTCCGGCATCAATATCGACAGACGATTTATCGCTGTTCTTTACGATGAAGACTTTTCCATCGGTACAAGCTATGTAGCTTTTTCCGTTCTCTTCCGATACAATGAAATCAGTTCCGCGAACCGCGGCCAAGCTTGTAGGCGTTGCAACCTTGTAGGAATCATCCTTCCCAAGCTTCTTGGTAATTCTTGAAATGAGCTTTCCGTTTTTTACAAAGAACTCGGTCTACTCCCCGTTTGTGCCAAGATTTTGGATAAGCTGCTTTATTTCGACAGCGCTGTTCTCCATAATCTTCACAATATTTGCTCCAAAAACAATATCAACAAACGATTTTTCATCTGTTTCGATGGTGTCGCCCTGGCTTATTGTGTCTTCTATTTTAGCCGGGATTCTGGTGTCTCCCTTTACAATGAAGACACCGCCGCTCATGAAGTTTATAACCGCCTGCACGGGTTTGGTATCTTTTTTACAGCTTGTAAATAAAACAACCGCAACGAGAAATAGTGATACTTTTTTCATAATAGGACTCCTTATCAGTAATCAATACATTAAATATGGGGGCGCTCAGGATGTCAATCTTTTTGTGCATCTCAAGTTAGCAGAAAAAAAAGTACCAAAAAAAATATTTCTTGCGCAAAAGAACGAATCTGCAATCTTGTTTTATGTTTTGGAGAGCGAGATGAAAAGATTTATACCGGCAATAATTACTCTTTCTTTCATATTTTTATCCGCACGCTCCGATACCGGCTCGTACAACCGTTCCCTTCTGTACATAGGCTTGGCCTCAAGCGCCGATATGGAGCTTGAGCGTATAAAAAAAATAAACACAATGATTTTGGATGACATAAAAAAGAGACTCGCCGCCGGGATGAAATTCACCGATCTGAGCGGCGCCTATCTCTACAGTCAGGGCGCTGATATTCCATCCATAGCGAAAACAAGCAATGTAAGGTGGATAATGTACGGCAAAACCGGGCCGGAAAATAAAGGCGATATAAGCATATATCTCTATGACGCAGAGGCCGGCAAAGACGTCGAGTCGGTATCATTCACCGCTTCCGAGGGCGAAAGCGGCAAATTCAAGGAAAACATCGAGTACATTTACTCAAAGATAGCCGAAGCCAATACGTTCTTCATTCAAAATCCGCCAAAGACACAGGCCAAGCTTGCTCCTAATAAGGCCCTTTTGCTCAGCTTTGACATTTCGCAGGATACGCCATCAAACTTTCACCGGCTCCGCTCCGTATCCGGTGACACCGTCTTTGGAAAAGGAAAGGGCTCCCCGGAAACGATTCCCGCGGAAAAAATTCCCTTTGTGCTGATGAGACACAGGGACTACAATTCGATGAAGAGAATAAAGACATTGGGACGACTGCTCGACACAAGGTGGTTCATCACAGGCACGCTCAAAAAAGACGCCGAGGCAATCAGCTGCAATATGCGGCTCTTTGACGCCGAAAGGGAGAGCATAGCCGGAACAATAGATATTGCGGCGTCAAGCTATGACGCAATGGAGGTACTGCTGAGGCGCCGCCTGCAGAACTTTGTACTGATTGTATCGGAGGCTACCGATTACCGCTTTTTCCAAACCGCGGATTTCGGAGCGGCAGAGGTAAAGATTGCGGCCGGCAGCCCATACACAGGAAGCGTATTTGACAGCTCCGGCAGCATGCTTTCGGGACATGGAACCATAGTGCATCTTGCTCAGGACTTGTCACAATCCGGAATCATAGAATCTATGGGAGAGGGCATCAAAAAATTTACATCTTCCGCCGGCGTTCAAATTGACCAGCAGGGCAGAATATATGTAATGGACACCGCCGAGAAAAAAATTCTGCAGTTCTACAAGGACGGCTCGTTTTTGAGCGAATTCTTTTACGGCGCGGCGGCCTCGGGTTTTGTTGTGACATCGGGAGGGTATGTTTTCATACACGGAAGCCGAAAGCCGCTGATGATTCAGATTTACACAAAAGAGGGAAGCCATATACGCGACATCCAATTGGACAGCGGGCTTTCGGCGCTTTGCCTTTTCAAGGGAAGTCCTGTTCTGCTTTCGGCGGCGGACGGTTTTTACACACAAACTTTTTTCTCGCAAAGCGGCTCTGTTCTGCAGACAAGGTACCTTGGGCTTTCATCAAAGACCGTCTCCATAAACGCGGCCGCGATGGATGCCAATGAAAACATCTACTGCACCGATACAGAAAAGGGAATAGTACTGTGCATATCAAAAAATGGAAATATTATGTGGATTTACAAAAATCTTCCGTCTCTTAATCCGGATAAGTTCAACGCGCCCTTTTCGGTATCCGCCGATTACATGGGAAACAATGTGCTGATTATAGATAACAATGGACGGCGGTTAATAAATCTGCGGAAAAAAAATCCCCAAAAGAACCTATAAGCGGAGGAGCCATGATTTTTCTCAATAAAAACAAAAAAAACAAAAAAAACAAAAAAAACAGAATTGTATTCACAGGAAGATTCGCCGCGGCTGCGGCCATCCTGTACTCGCTCTTCATCATAGTCCAGGCCTTTATCTTTTGCTATACAATAGAGACAAATTCCAAAGCGGTCAAGAATACGGTTCTTGATTCGGGAAACGAGATGCTTCTCCTGAAGGCCAGGCTTGTTACGGAACAAATCCAGCGGCAAAAACCCAAGAGTCCGGACA
>JAITPE010000086.1 GCA_031289575.1 Spirochaetia bacterium
TTTAAATGACAATCATTAGTCTTTATGGAGGGATCTGTGGGAAAACAATACAGTGCGAGAGAAAAAAGAAAAAGGGCAAAGAAAAACCTTAAGCGCAAGAAAAAAGAACTCAAGATTAAGATAAGCGAAAGGAAATCTCTCGTGTAAAGACGGCGCGCCATGCGCGCCTTCTTCTTTTAATCCATAAGCTAGTACCGCAAACATTCGCGAAGGAATGGGGGTATGAAAATTTTATGTCGCATTGGGCGGCAAATCCCATATTTTTATTCCGCAATTAATTTTGCCAAAAACTAAAAAATCAGTTGCCTATTTAAAAGGCATTATTAATTATAAAAAAAATAGAAATATTCTAATATTGAATGGGGTTTAGGTATGAAAAAACTGAGTCTTGCAACAATTTTAATGTTATTTTTTATAGTCTCTGTTTACGCGCAGCAAGCCGAGCAGCAAACAGGTGAACCTGTGCGTAATCCTGACGGCAGCTACAGCACATCAAAATACAATGAAGCCGAAAGGCCGGATGATTCGTATTTGGCAAAATTTTATGCTCAGGATGTTGTTGAGAAACTTATGAAAAAGAATCTCGACCAGATTCTATTGCTCAAGGTTGTATCAACAAATTTTCCCGACAAGGGCTGGGGCGGAGATTTTGATAAGTGCTACGAAGGCTACAAAAAGGCTGTCTCTTACTACTACCAAAGAAATATGGTGTACGCCCGTCAGGAATTTGAAACCAACAAGAAAAACATAACAGAGCTTTTGAAAAAGGCCGTGGAAGAATACGAAAAAGACAGCAAGGTGATTCTGGATGAATGCATTGCCCAGATTCTGGTTCTTCATTTTAACGAAAAAGTTAAGGCGGACCCGGCCAAAAGCAGAGATCTTGTCGATAACCAGATCCGGCTGCGCATAGGTTTCGGCCAGCTTGATGACGGCGCTTATTCAAATATAACAATGAATTACGAGGCCGCCATATACCATTTCCGCATGGCAAAAACGTACGGCATAAAAATTCTGGAAGAAATCTCGAAGCCCGAAGAACGCGACGGCATAAAGTCAAAGTATCAGGTGCAGAAAGCCGACAATCTGAACAGAATTTTTGACAAGTCAAAGAGCGGCACAAATTAATGGCATAAAAAACCGGCTATAAAAAAGGAGAAAATATTCTCCTTTTTTTATGCTTTAACGCTAAAAGGTAATCCTCCGGCAATGGGAAAGCGCCACAAGAAATTTTTTCTTATTACAACATCAGCCTTTTTCCTGTTTTTTATTTTTATTCCTGAATACATGCCGCGCAATGAATTTCCTGTATTCAGGGTTGTAATAGATCCGGGACACGGCGGCATAAAAATACAGCCAAGGTTAAAACACGGCGACCGCTATGATTCTGTTTCCGGAACATATCTTGATGATTACAGGCCGGGAGCCGCGCTTACCGTAAGGGGAAATAAAATAAAAGAGCACAATATCGCATACTCCATAGGCCAAAAAACGCTTAAAATACTTCAATATACCGCTCCCGGCGCCGACTTCGGCAAGTTTGAAAGAATAGCGAAAAAGTACGGCCTGTTGGCGAAACGGATCAATATCATTTCCATAACGAGCCGGCCCGGTGGCTTATCCGAAAATCCGGACACCGCACAGGAAACCGGCGATGTCAACGGGCCCTACCGCATATTTGATTATCCGGATTCGCGCGGGTCAATGGCGTACGGCCGCATCTCAAAAATAAACAGCTTCAAGCCGCACATCGTTGTATCAATTCATCTCGCCGAATCTGCCCCATCGGATTACAAGGCCGTAAACACGATTCTCGCGCCCTCGTTTTCGCATCTCCTCAACGGGCTTTACTATCTTAGAGGAAATAAAACCGGCAGAAGTTTTTTTAACAATTCGTATATGAAAGACTGGTTTGTGGAAGATGAAGCGCGTACTCCCTTCAGTTGGTTTTTGTCTGATATCTCTCAGTATTTTACGGGCTATCCCTTAGACGAAAACAGAAAGATTATCCAAAACAACTTCAGAGGCTACAGGCACAACATGATCCACTGGGCATACACGGATGAGCCCGGCTGGGACAAAGACGCCGCTGTGCACGCCGGTTACTCCCGCTATTCCATGAACTACAAAGACGTATCGCCAGCCGGAAAATTTTGGGACAGGGAACGTTCAGTATATGAATCTTACAGAAGGGACGGCGGCATGGAAGGTTTCGGCGGGGACAACGCCTATGCCTCGTATGAAATTATACGCTACATACTGTACTCCCTGAAAAAAAACGGCAGGAGCGCCGATAAGCTGACTCAGGGCAAGCCCTATGTCTCTATCTGGACGCTTCCGATTTACCTTAACGCGATCAACGCATATTTTGAACTGGGATATCTCAGGAGAAAGACCGACAGAAAAATATTTCTTGAGAACCAGAACGAAATAGCGGAAGGAATTGCCGTAGGCGTTTACTCCCTGCTTGCCGGTATCGACATGCCCAAGGATGATTTTACTCATATGCCTAAAGGAAAAAGAATTGACCTTGAAAGGTATGATGTTTCTTCTGAGAAGAGTTACTTTGATGCTGTATGGGATAACTGAAAATGATCAAGAAAATTTTTATTCTGCCGTTTTTGTTTTGTCTGATTTCCGCGGACGAAAATAAAGCCGGCCCTGAGGAGTTTAACCGCTACTTTATTCAGGCCGCGCGCTCGGCCATGCCGTCGGTTGTGAACATAATAGTTTACAACAGGGAAGCCGACAGGGACGGTTTCATCTACAGAAAAATGGCCGAGGCCACAGGAACGCTTATAAACGCCGACGGCCTTCTTGTTACAAATTACCATGTTGTTTCTAAAGGCAATTACTATCAAATAGTTACATATAACGGACGCAAATACGAGGCCGCCAGGTTCGATGATGAAAACCTGTTCCTTGCCGATATCAAAACCGATATTGCTCTGCTTAAAGTTGAAAACGCCGCGGGTAATTCTTTTGTTCCGCTCAAGGTTTCGGCGGAAAATCTGAGGGAGGGCGAATGGGTTATAGCCATAGGCAATCCGTACGGGCTCAACCAGTCCATAAGCAGCGGCATAGTTTCTTCTACCGGAAGGGACAATGTCGGTTTTGCCGACATTGAGGACTTTATACAGTCCGATGTTTCGATTAATCCGGGAAGCTCGGGCGGTCCGCTCATAAACCTTAAGGGCGAAATGGTCGGCATCAGCACGGCAATCAGAACGGTATCGGGCGGGTATCAGGGAATAAGTTTCGCCATTCCTGTAAGAATGGTGAATCATGTGGTCGATGAGCTCAACCGTTACGGAAGGGTGCGCAGGGGATGGCTCGGACTTTTCGCGCGCGAAAGGCCGCAGCCGGGCAGCAAGGAACCCTCTATGATAGTGCAAATATCATCCATCATAAAAAATTCCCCGGCAGACCGCAGCGGCCTCCTTGAGGGAGACATTATACACGAGGCCGATGGTTTGCCTGTAACATCTCTGGGGCGCCTTGTAGCCATTATAGGCGGAAAGCCGGTAGGTTCATCCATCACTTTGAGCGTGGCGAGAGACGGGCACATCAAGGAGCACATTCTGCCTTTGCGCGAAAAGGAGGTTTCAAAAAGAATGCGGGACGGCGCGCAGGATTTATTTGTAGCCTATGGAATAGAGATTGATGAAAATGTTGTCTCGCACAGCGCGGTTATTTCGTATGTGGCCCCGCAGAGCGCATTTGATGTTATGCCTGGGGACACCATAGTGTCGGTTAACGGACAGCGGGTAGACGGGCTTGACGAACTCATACGTATTTTTTATAATCTCGGCAAGGTGATTGACCGGATGGAAGTATCCAGAGAAAATCTCATCTTTGAGGTGCGGCCTAAATGAGGTTTAACGCGTTGAAAAAAACTTGCCTTATTGTGTTTTTTATTGGATTTACCTCTCTTTTCCATTTGCCGGCGGCGGATAGGGTTTTTTTTGACAAAAATTTTATGAAGAGCCTTTCTTCTGCCCGCGTGATTGAGCGCGATTCGTATTTTGAAAGCCGCATTAATTCAATCGTTCAGGCCCGGGCCGCGGTTGTATCGTTCGACAAGGCCGGCCGTTACAAAAGGCTTTTCAGGCTTATGCTCGAAGACACGGAAGCCCCGGCATATAAATTAAAAATAATCTATAATGTTTTTTTGAACAAGGAAGATACCCTTACATTGCTTACAACAGGGGATGATTTTGAGTTCAGCGGACAGCTCATTTCCTGCGCGCCCCTTAATACAGGAAGAACCGCCTATGTGCTTGATATAGTTCTTGAGGAAGGGGCGCTCCTCATTGAATAAGTCCTTATTAAGATTAACAGGAGAAAAAAAATGGAAGACCTCAAGGCCGCTTATAAAACAGTGATGGATGATCATTTTCCGGATGAAATGACAATAACCTTAGGCGGGCAAAAACTCGTATACAAAAAAAGAGCATGGAAAATAAACGACGAAGGAACTGTCATTGAAAAAGGACTGCGCTACGGAGAAAACCCGGGACAGGAAGCCGCCATGTACCAGCTTGTTAACGGCAATCTTGTTTTGGGAGAATGCCGTTTTATTGAACCGGGTCATTCCCTTGTAAGCGGAATTGATGAAAACGGACTGATTCAGTTCGGCAAGCATCCGGGAAAAATAAATCTTACAGACATAGACAATTCGCTCAATATTCTCAAATATCTCACAGATTCGCCCGCCGCCGTTATTGTAAAGCACAACAATCCCTGCGGCGCGGCAAAGGCATCATCTATATACGAGGCCTTTGACAAGGCGTACCGCGCCGACCGCATTGCGGCTTTCGGCGGCTGCGCCGCCTTTAACCGCACAGTAGACAGGGAAACCGCACAGCTTATAGACAACCGGTACCTTGAGGTGGTGGCGGCTCCCGACTATGACGGGGCTGCCATTGACATTCTGAGTAAAAAAAAGAATCTCCGCATAGTAAAGATAGAACGCATTGACTCGTTAGCTTCATTTCGGGACTTCCGCTTTGTTGACTTTAAATCGCTCATAGACGGCGGACTTATTTTGCAGCAGTCGCCGCTTAACATTATAAAGACAAAGAACGACCTTAAGCCGGCGCAGTGCGAATATAAAGGTAAGGTCTATAAGATTGACCGCCTGCCCACAGAAAAAGAGTACGATGACCTGCTTTTCGGCTGGTTTGTGGAACAGGGCGTTACGTCAAATTCGGTCATATATGTAAAAGACGGAGTAACCACAGGCATTGGTACCGGCGAGCAGGACAGGGTCGGCGTTGCGGAAATAGCTGTTTACAAGGCCTACACAAAGTACGCCGACCTTCTTTGTTTTGACAAATACGGTATTTCTTACAAGGAGTTCGAGCTTGCGGCCGCGAGGGGGGAGCGCAGTAAATCGGATCTCATGGATATTGACGCTCAAACAAAGGCGGACAAGGGCGGGCTTGCCGGTTCGGCCGCTGTCTCCGACGCGTTTTTCCCGTTCAGGGACGGGGTTGATGTTGTTATTAAGGAAGGCGCGACTGCCATTGTCCAGCCCGGAGGGTCTATCCGTGACTTTGAATCCATTGAGGCCTGCAATGAAGCCGACCCCAAGGTTTCAATGGTCTACACGGGGCAGCGCGCTTTTAGGCATTGAATCTACCGAGCAGGAACGGTTATCGCCTTTTAGTCTTGGCTTTATTATCCGGAATTTCATCTAAGCCATACAAATAGTAGTCTCTAATTTTTTTCTTCAACAATAATACTTCTTCGTCTAAGCTGCTGTTCACTTTGCCCAGAAATGAATCAT
>JAITPE010000120.1 GCA_031289575.1 Spirochaetia bacterium
ATGGTGTTATAATATTCTTGGAGGCATTATATGTATGAAACAATAACATTAGATCCAAAAACCTTAATAATAAAATCCGATAACGAGAGCGAACTGTCCGAGATTATTGATTTTATTTCTAAAAAAGGCAAAGAGGAAACTATAAAAGAATTATTGAAATTTGCTTCTGAAAATAGAAAAATTGTAAAAAATTACAAATTTAATAGGGAAGAATCCTATTTAACCAAAACTTAAGAAGGAGCGGATATGCCCAAAACCTGCTTTCTCATATTAGAAGACGGAACCGAATTTAAAGGAAAGAGTTTCGGATGCGAAGACGCTGTCTGCGGAGAGATTGTTTTTAACACCTCAATGAGCGGCTACCAGGAAATCCTCACCGACCCTTCGTATAATGGGCAGATTATAACAATGACATACCCAATGATAGGCAACTACGGGGTCAATCCCGAGGATGTCGAATCATCCAAGGTACAGGCCTCCGGTTTTGTCGTGAAAGAATACAGCAAGTCATATTCAAACTTCCGGGCGGTTATGCCGCTGTCCGATTACTTAGTACAATCCGGAGTTCCGGCAATAGAAGGCGTGGATACCAGAAAGCTTACCAAAATAATAAGGAACAGGGGCGCAATGCGAGCCGGAATTTTTTTTGAGCAAAAGGGCGCCCTTGAAACTCTGCTTGCTCATCCGCAGATGGCCGGCCTTGATCTTGCGTCCGGGGTTTCCTGCGGCGAGCCCTATGTGTTCAGCAAAAGGGAGAACGCTCCGCAGGTTGCCGTGTTTGATTTCGGCGTAAAGACAAATATTCTCCGTCTTTTGGACAAGGCCGGATTCTCGGTAAAGGTTTATCCGGCAAAGACAAGCCTGCGTCAGGCGCTCGACGAGGGAGCCTCCGCGGTTTTTCTTTCGAACGGTCCGGGCGACCCCGAAGCTGTTACGTACGCGGCGGATCTCGTAAGGGATATAGCGAGGGAGAAAATTCCGGCCTTTGGAATATGCCTGGGGCATCAGATAATCGGCCTTGGCCTCGGCGCGCTTACCTACAAGCTCAAGTTTGGGCACAGAGGCGCGAATCAGCCTGTGAGGAATTTTCTTACAGGTAATATTGAGATCTCATCTCAGAATCACGGATTTGCCGTAAGCTATGACTCAATGAAGAATATGCCAGATATTGAACTTACGCATATCAATCTTAATGACAATACCGTAGAGGGGCTGCGCCACAAGACGCTGCCCATAATATCGGTACAGCATCACCCCGAGGCAAGCCCCGGGCCGCATGACGCGTTGTATTTATTTGAGCAGTTTTACGCCATGGCGGTAAAGGCGTAGATCACCTGCCAATAACATCTAATGGAATTTGTATATCGTTGATCGTCTTCACCTTCATTGGAACATTTACCTTCAGGCTGTCAATTGCCACGTCAAAACGCCAGGCGGCCTTTGAGACGATGGAGATTTTTTTAAACATAAAGCTTTCGCCGTATTTTTTCGCGCCCGAGAAATAGAAGTCTGTCTCACTTCTGTTCGATTTATCCATAATCTTTATTTTATCCGGTATATCGTTTTTAAAAGAAATCGTTTCGTAATACCTGCTGTTTTCAAGAATCAGGTATGATGTTTTACTGTCGGCGGAAAGTACCGCTTCTTTTACCGTGTAGCCGTCAATGACCGGAATTCTTCCGGTCATGATGTCGTGGACAACCGGGTAATCCAAGTTCACATTCCACAGTGAACGGAAATCAATTGTGTTTTTATTGTACCTGTACAGCTTTTTTTCACTTGGAAAATACATGACGACGCTTTCACCATCGTTGAACATCATGCTGATTGGGCTCTTGAAAATAAAGTCGGTGAAAAAAAGACTGAGCCTCGCCGCGGTCTTGTCGAACTGCGCGTTTCCGTTAAGTTTGTACTTCTGATTGTTCATAAGAGCTTCGGCGGTAAATGTCATATCGTACGACACGGGCGCGCTGTTATTTATAAGGGTAATTTTTTCCAGCAGTGCGCGGGCGTCACCCTGAGCCGCGCTCTGGGTGACGTTCTTTTCGGCGGATGAACAGCATATAAAAAAAAGCATGAGAAGCGGAATTATTTTGCTTTGTTTCATTTATCGAGTCCCTCTACTTTTGCCCGTATGGTCAGGTTGTTTTCCAATTCCAAGGATTTTTTCCAGTACTTCAAAGCCTGTTCGTGTTTTCCCAATTTGCTGTATACGTCGCCTATGTGGTCGTACACTGTTGAGTCGGGGGCGTGTTCTATGTCGAGCTGCCTTTCGGCCTCGAGCAGCTGCGCGAGGGCTTCGCCGTACATCCCCTTTCTAAAATATGCCCAGCCCAATGAATCAAGATAGGCGCCGTTACCTGGATCTTTTTCAAGAGCTTTGCGGATCAGTATGAAAGAACGCTCCACATTCATGTTTTGGTCGGCGTAAAGGTAGCCGAGGTAATTGTTCACGCGCGCGCTCTCAGGGCTGCGCTCCAACGCTTTTTCAAGATAGCTTACGGCCTCTTTAATTTTATTGCGCTTCTCGCATGTTATAGCCAAATAGAAATAGTAACTCTCGTGCTTGTTGTCAAGTTCAACAGCCTTGAGCAGATTTTTTTCTGCCGCACTGTAATTCATATCCTGCATTGAAAATATGCCGTGGTAGAAATACGGCTGCGCGTTATTCGGCTGGTCCGCAATTACCATATCAAAGTACTTAAAGGCTTCAATATAATTTCTATTAAGGCCGTACACATAGCCTATGTGCAGCATCATATCCGGACTCGGCTTTAATTCGTTTGCCTTTTTATAATTCAGCACGGCGAGGGAATAGCTGCCCGTGTCTTCATGAATCCTGCCGAGATAGTAAAAGGCTGCTGCAAGGCTGCCGTCGAGTTCGGCCGCCTTTCTAAAACAGCGCATTGCCGCGCCGCGGAGATTGGCCTTATATGCTATGACTCCGGATGTCAGGAGTTCATTGAGCATTTCGTCCGCGGCTCCGCTTCTGCTGTAAATATTCGCGAGAGCGAGATGATATGATAAAGTATACGGATTATAGCGCTCGATATTCTGCAGCGCTTCCATGGCCTCCTTGTCTTTTTTTGCCATCTCAAGGTAAAGGCCGCGGGCGATAATTCCGTAAACGGAATTATCTTTTGTGCCGGCGCGCAGATAGTGCAGCGCCGGCGCTTTATCCTGTATATAGAGAACCTGTCCCATGATACTGTTCATTACAGGATTCTCCGGGAAGGCCGAGAGATAGGCCGAGGCTGTTTCCTCGGCCTTCTCGAGGTTGAGAAACTCCATGTAGAGCATGGCCAGCATGTATGTTGTACGCAGGTTTGATTTATTTAGTTCGTATGCGGTTTCATAATATTTCAGAGCTTCGTTCAGGTTGTTGCCCTGAAAGGCCATGTAGCCCAGATAGTAGCATGCGTATTCCCTATAGTAAAGGCCGGCAGGGGATTCGTTGTTCATGTCCAGAATCTTTTTGAATGACTCCCCTGATTTTTTTGAGTCGTTCATTTTTTTGAGATAATGCTCTCCAAGCGCGAAGCGCATGTCTACGGAGTCGGGATTTGCCGCGCAGTACTCTTCAAGAACAGCGGCGGCATCCTCGTTCTTGTTCATGCCGGCGTAAATGGAAAAAATCCTGTTGTAGGGTTCGGCGTTTTGCGGATTTTCGGTGATGGCCTTGCGGGCGTATTCGATGGACTTTGCGTTGTCATCAAGATAAAGGAAGCAGTCCGATATTTGATTGTACACCCTGCCTAATTCCCTGCCCGAACGTTCGGCCATGAAGAGGTACTCCAAAGCCTTTGCTGTTTTGCCGCGGTCGCGCGAGGCAATGCCGTCATTTTTTAAGCCGACCCCCCGGCTGTAATAGAGCCAATCCTCGGCGTTTTCCGGCTCGGCCGCGTGCAGGGAGAGAGCCGCCGCGCCCGCAATTAAGATATATTTTATAAAAGTTGTTGACCTGCCAAACATGTTGTACAATTATTATTACGCGATTTAAATGTCAAACCTGATTTTGTAACAAAAACCCTGTTTTATTCCATATTATGGGAAAATATAAAAAACAGCATTAAATCACAGGAGGAACCAATGTTTTTCGGAATTGATCCGCTTTATATTATGATGATGATTCCGGTATTTTTGCTTTCCGCCTTTTCGTCTCTGAGGGTAAAAAGCGCGTTCAAAAAATACTCGAAGGTCTATACGCGCTCAGGTCTTACCGGAGCCGAAATTGCCAGGAAAATATTGGACAAAAACGGCCTTTCTGATATCAATGTGGTAGAAACAACCGGATTTTTGTCCGATCACTATGATCCGACAAAAAAGGTTGTGCGCCTCTCGCCCGATGTATACAGGAACGCGACAATATCGGCCGTAGGCGTTGCCGCTCATGAAACAGGCCATGCCATACAGCACAAAAACTTGTACCGCCCACTTGTTTTCAGAAACATGATGGTGCCCGTAGCCTCTATCGGGTCAAATTTCGCGTGGATAATAATAATGGCCGGTTTTTTCATGGGCGCTCTTGGGCTTGTGAAGGCGGGCATCGCGCTTTTCAGCCTTGTGGTTTTCTTTCAACTGCTCACACTGCCGGTTGAATTTAACGCGTCCTCAAGGGCAAAGAAAATCCTCGCGTCGGATGGATTGGTAAGCAGCGCGGAACTCGCCGGCGTCAACAGCGTTCTCTCCGCCGCCGCGATGACATATGTGGCTGCCGCTACATCGGCCATTATGACGCTCATTTACTTTCTTTTAAGATCCGGCCTTCTTGGAGGCCGCGACGACTGAAGGCTTTCATCCTGAAGTCGTCGATTATACCGCGCGCCTGCTCGGCAATGGCGAGCAGGGCGCCGTATCCGGTAAGGCCCGAAAATATATTGACAACGGCCTTCTTTGTGTTGTCCTCAATAAATAGCTTGTTGAAACGCAGCGGAGTCTCCAAGTTCTTTGCCTGCCGGTCAACAATCCCCTCGCAAAGATCTATTATTTCGTGAAGCAGAAATGCGCACGATTTGAGGTAATCTGTTGTGTCCCTTTCTATCTCAATGTTTGCTGCGTCCTGGCGTGAGACGAGAAGAATGTGATCCTGAATTCTTTTCGGGTGCCGGGCCCCCATGTTTACGGCAAGAAAGAAAAGTTCATCCTCATATTTTATAGTCATCTCTTTGGATGAGTCATCTATATCAAGAATTCTAAAAACCTGAAAGTAATGTTGGGCGAATTCATCCATTGCCCCGTAAAAATGGCATATTTCGAAGCCGGCCTTTTGGTGAAACTCAATCTTGGGGTACTTTTTTATTTTGGCGGTATTCTCTTCTATTATGCTTTCAACCGTTGCGGAGAATGGTTTCTCCGCGGCCTTCTTGTCGTACTTTTCCTTGAGTTTTTCCAAGAATGTTATTTCGGAAAGAAAGAAACCCTCTAATTCCATTCTGTTTTTGATGGCCATGTGGTAGCGCTCTTCGAAACCGTCCGGGTTGAACCAGGCTTCGCCGTGTTTCTTCCCGTACTCGTAGTACTTTGAGCGGATTTTAGAAACAATCTGATTTATGTCTTCTTTATCCATAACGGCAAGAAGAACGCATAGCGAAAATTTGGGCAAGTAAATTATTTGGGGTCAGAGCAAGGGTCCTCCGTCCTCCGTCGCCCGTTTTCTCTCCATGTCATCCAAAAATAGAGTAAAGTCCGCTAAAAGCGGCAAAAAATGAATTTTTTTGCCGCTTTTAGAAAAAAATCCAAAAATCTTTTAATCAAACGCCGTTGAAATTCGTATACCTTTCAGACATTAATTTATGTCTTGGAGGAAATTATGCC
>JAITPE010000175.1 GCA_031289575.1 Spirochaetia bacterium
TAGTACGGGTAGGCGCATGCGGCCATTGATATTTCATGAGTCCGCTGAAACATGATTATTTCAGCGGACTCGTCGAGCCTGCGGGCGCGTGACGCGGCCTTTGGGCCCGCGGCCGAACCCCCGATTACAATAATGCGTCTGGTATCTGTCATCATATTCTCCTGTTGTTTCGGATTATAGCAAAATAAGATAAGGCGCCATTTGTCAAGAAATACTGCAAAAAAAATACTTGCGCGGAAAATAAGGCCGTATAAGTTTATGCGCATGAATATCGAAAACACAATTATAACCGCTGCGCGCGCGTTGTCAAAGAACAAACTCCGGGCCGCCCTCACGAGTGTAGGCATAATAATCGGAGTTTCATCTGTCATTATGATGATAGGCATAGGCAAAAGCGCCCAGCTTGACATACTCAACAAAATAAAGACATACGGCTACAACGCGATAGCCATATTCGGCGGCCCAAACCATTTTTTTGAAAACGATCTGGAGACAATCAAAAAAACATTCGGGAACATACGCTATGTATCGCCGGTCTGCAATCCCGGAAAAATGCAGGTACGCGGCGGGCGCTACAGCTATGATTCTGTTATCTATGGAGCCGGCAATGAGTACTTTCTCATAAAACAGAGAAACATTGTCAAAGGACGCGAGTTTACAAAAAACGAAATATACAGGGCCGACAAGGTAGCGATAATAGGCAAAACAGTTACGGCAGAGCTCTTCAGCAGTTCAAATCCCATAGGCAAAAGAGTGACCATACAGAATGTCCCGTACATTGTAATCGGAGAGCTCGATTCAATGGGCGCGTCTCTCTCCGACTATGACAATGATAACGAAATAATAATACCCTATACAACGGCGAACCAGAAATTTCTCCAGCGTTCCTTTTTCACCGATTTCTACGTATCGGTTGAAAATGAAAGCAGCCTTGACGCTGCCATAGCCGACATACAGGGCTTCATTAGAAAAAAATTTCATATTCCGGCAACCCAGGAGGATACATTCAGGCTGTACACCAGCAAGGAAAAAATGGGCATGGCCGAAGATATTTCTGCCGCTCTCTCTATTCTTCTTCTTGGAATCGCGTCAATATCCCTGCTTGTAGGCGGCATAGGAATCATGAACATCATGCTTGTATCCGTTACCGAAAGAACGCGGGAAATCGGAATACGCATGGCCATAGGGGCCAAGAAGCGGGATATTCTTCTGCAGTTTCTCATAGAATCCGTAACGCTTAGCTCCGGAGGCGGGCTTATAGGTATTTTTCTGGGACTTATTATATACTACATTATAACAGTCGCGGTAAAATGGCAGTTCATTTTTTCATTTCCGGCAATAGTCATTTCATTTTCTTTCGCGGCATTCGTCGGCATATTCTTCGGCTTTTGGCCGGCAAAAAAGGCATCCGGCCTTAAGCCGATTGACGCGCTTAAATTCGAGTAGCGAATTTTTCCATAACGGCATCCGCGGCCTGGGCTGTGCTTGAGCTTCCGCCGAGATCAGGAGTCAGGTTTTTCGCCTCAACCAATACATCCTCAATGGCATCCACAATTTTTTTGCCCCACTGGGGGTACCCCAGAAAATCCAGCATTTGGCTTGCCGACCATATAGATGCCATGGGGTTCGCAATACCCTTGCCGGCTATATCCGGAGCGGAACCATGAATCGGCTCAAACATGGACGGGAACTCTCTCTCCGGATTAAGATTCGCTCCGGCCGCGAGCCCCATGCCGCCTGCTATGGCAGCGCCGAGATCTGTCAAAATATCTCCAAACAAATTGGAGGTTACTACAATTTGAAAGCGGCCCGGGTCCTTGACCATAAACATGCTCGCCGCGTCAACCAAGTACGAGAAGGTTTTAACAGAAGGAAAGTCCGCCCCTACTTCTTTGAATATTTGGTCCCAAAAAACCATTGAATAATTCAGCGCGTTCCCCTTGCTTATGCTTGTCAGCGTTTTTCCTTCTCTTTGGGCGAGTTCATACGCATAGCGTATGACGCGCTCGCAGCCCTTTCTTGAAAAAACACCGTTTTGTATAACAACCTCATTGGGTTTATCCTTAAAAAGCCAGGCGCCGCTGCCCGCGTATTCGCCCTCGCTGTTCTCGCGTATAAAAGTCATATTGATATCTTCACGCTTTACATTCTTCAATGGGCAGGGCGCTCCCTTAAGCAGCGTAACCGGCCGCAGGTTGATATACTGGTCAAAACTCTTGCGTATGATCAAGAGCAGCTCCCAAAGTGAAATGTGATCGGGAACCCCCGGATAGCCCACCGCTCCGAGATAAATAGCGTCAAATTTTTTGAGCTGCTCAATCCCGTCCTCGGCCATCATGCGCCCCGTTTTAAGATAATATTCACAGCCCCATGGAAATTCGGTAAACTCAAACTTAAAGCCGCCGTCAAGAGATGCCGCCTTGTCTAAAATTTTTATTCCCTCTGATATAACCTCGGGGCCTACGCCGTCTCCGGCAATGACCGCTATTTTAAATGTCTTCAATATTTTTCTCCATGTTTGGTATTATTATAGTATCAGGAATTTATCCATACGGCGCTCAATTCCGGATCAAATTTGCGTACCGATTCAATGTTGTGCGGCATAAGCCTTACGGTAAAGCCAAACTGCCCGGACTGCAGGCAGAGTACCTGTCCGGTGTAAAGATAGAACCCGTTATGCGTTTTTTCCGAGAATGTCATAGGCAGCGATGCGCCCTCGCTTATTTCATTATTCTGATTTATATTTCCAAAATACAGTTCGGGGACAGCGTCATCCACAGTAAGGCTGCCGAGGTCAATGATAACCTTTACGGTTATCTTTGAGCCTACGGCTATTTCATCAACGTTATCATCGCAGAACATCTCCTTGATGCTCACGCTGTCCCATTTGCTTATGACCATTTCTTTCCACGCGGCGAGCTTCTTTGAAGCCGCAAAGCCGGAGTCCGAAAGTTTCCGGAAATTTTTATGCGCCCGCAGGTAGTACTTCTCTGTGTAATCCTTGACCATGCGGTTTGTGTTAAATACAGGCGAAAGCGTTTTCATCGATTCGCGTATTTTATGAAGCCATCCCTTGGGGATTCCGTCAACTCCCCTGTCATAGAACAGCGGCTTGACCTCTTTCTCCAAAAGGTTGTAGAGGTAAAGGCCCTCGACCTCGTTTTGATAGCCGTAATCCTCGTATATTTCACCGTTGCCTATTGCCCAGCCGTTCTCCCTGTTGTAGGCCTCGTCCCACCATCCGTCTAATATGCTTATGTTCAATGCCCCGTTCGGCACAACCTTCATTCCGCTGGTGCCCGAGGCCTCCTTTGGGCGCACCGGATTATTGAGCCACACATCGACCCCCTGCACCATGACTTTGGCCAGATTAATATCGTAGTCTTCGAGAAAAACAATTCTGTTTCTAAAACGCTCATCGGCGCACAGCGCTATTATTTGCTTAACAAGTTCCTTGCCCATGGCGTCCTTGGGATGAGCCTTTCCGGCAAATATTATTTGTACCGGGCGCTCCTTGTCCGTGAGTATTGCCTCAAGGCGTGACATATCACTTACAATAAGGTTGGCGCGCTTATAAGCGGCGAAGCGGCGCGCAAAACCTATAGTGAGCGATTCCGAATCCAGAACCGAGTCCGATTTCTCGGCCTCTTTGGATGTAAAGCCGCGCGCCAATAGCTGCTTCTTGAGTTTTTTTCTGGCAAACTCAACAAGGCGCTCCCGGGAGCGCTCGCGTGTGCGCCAAAGCTCGGTATCCGGAATGCTGTCAATATTTTTCCAGACATCGGTGTTTGTCGGGTTGTCGATCCAGCGCGGCCCAAGGTACCGGTTCAGCAAACGCATCATCTCAAGCGATGTCCAGGAGAGAGTGTGGATTCCGTTTGTCACATGGCCTATAGGAATTTCATGTTCGGGAAGCGCGGGCCACAGCGCCTTCCACATATTTCTTGATACAGATCCGTGAAGTTTAGAAACACCGTTGGCCGCGCACGCTGTTTTAAGCGCAAGCACAGTCATGCAAAACAATTCGGACTTGTCGGCCGGATTCTCGCGCCCGAGCGCGAGAAAAGAATCTCTGGTTATTCCAAGCCTCTTATAGTACGATGATAAATACTCATCAATGAGCTCCGGATCAAAACGGTCATTGCCGGCAGGTACCGGAGTGTGAGTCGTAAACACGCTGCTCGAAGTGACAAACTCGTGCGCTTCGTTGAAGGTCATCTTGTTCTCTTGCATAGTCAGGGCAATGCGCTCAATTGTAAGAAAAGCGGCGTGCCCTTCGTTCATGTGAAAAACAGTGCAGTCCTTTCCCAAAGCCCGCAGCGCGCGGACTCCTCCTATGCCGAGCATTATCTCCTGCTTTATGCGCATGATGTTATCGCCGCCATAAAGTTGATCTGTTATGCTTCGGTCATCGGGCGCGTTCTGTTTTACATTTGTATCTAAAAGATAAAGGTCAATCCTGCCCACCATAACATGCCATATTTGGGCATAGACCATCCCTTTAGGATACGGAACCTCAATAATGATTGGCTGATTATCCTTTCCGGGAACAAGTTTTATCGGCACATTGAAAAAATCAATCTCCGGAAACCGCTCCTGCTGCCAGCCGTCCATGCCCAAATACTGATGAAAATACCCAAGCCTGTAGAGAAGGCCCACACCGCAAAGCGGAATCCCAAGCTCGCTCGCCGATTTGAGATGATCCCCGGCCAAAATTCCCAGCCCGCCCGAATAAACCGGAAGACATTCATGTATGCCGAACTCGGCCGAGAAATACGCAACCGATGCGTCAGCGTATTCATGGGATGTCTCCTCGTACCAGGTCTTCATGCTCATTTGCCTGTTGAACTCGGCGCCGACAAGAGCCAGGTGCGAAAGAAAACTGTCCGATTCGGCCGCCTCATCAAGGATATGCTGCGGTAGCATGCCCAGCATCTTAACTGGATTATGCCCGCTATCGCGCCACAGATCAAGGTCGAGCCTGCGGAAGAGTTCTATTGCGTCCTGATTCCATACCCACCACAGGTTATAGGCAATTTTAATGATGGGCTTAAGTTTTTCCGGTATATTGGGAACTACATTTACTTTTCGAATTAGCGGCATTTTCCGCTCCTATATAAAATGTACATGTTTACTCAAGAATATCCAAAAGAGTAAACAGGTCGGATCCGTCATCTGGATATTGAACGGATAAAAAAGTCATAAGAAGCTGCATCTCCTCGCTGAAACTCTGCCTCACGGCGTTTCTTATCGCGGTTCCAAGCTGCAGCGCGGTCTTTTTGTCTTTTCCGGGAAGCACAATGAGAAAATTGCTGCGCCCATAGCGCGCCGAAAAATCGTAATCACCAAGACGGCTTGTTATTATCTCTTCCATTTTGTCAAGAACCGAGGCCGCGGCCTCGGCGCCGAACACAGTGTAGCAGCGCCTGAAATTTTTAATGGAAAAGAGCAGCAGCGAGAGCGAAACGCCGAGTTTTTCGGCGTTGTCAATCTCGCGGCCTATTTTCTTGTATATGGATTCAAGGCTGTCCGTATACCTGCTGCAGTTGACATCAATATCCTGAATAAGATAAAACGCGTTGAACAGAAAACGCGATATTCTTCTGATTTTGGGATCAACCTGTTCTGTCCTCACATCGGGAGCGAGGGCAAAAATAATAACAAATCCCATATTCATGCCGCCCGCGATGTATGGGTAAACCCTGAAAAGACGGATTTGTTTCATCAACGCGTCGCCGAAAACCTCTCTTATTTCACCCGACTGCCTAAAATCATCCGCCCCGATCACGGCTCCTTTTTTTCCGAGCGACATTATAAAGCGGGTTTTTTCCTCAATGGCGGAAGGAAAACCATCTATCGAGGCCGATTTTTCATCAGACACAATCAAAGAAAAGCTGCCGCCCGCCCGGCTTCTGCCGAACAGGGCGTAGCTCTCTATTTTGTATTTTTTAAATTCATCGGCGATTATTTTTTTTATGCCGCCAAGCGAATCCTCGCGGACAAACTGCTCGCCTATTGATTCGCTCTCCCTGATATCATCAATTCCGCTCTTGAGTTCCAATATTTCGGACTCAAGCTTTTCCTTTTCCAGCATTGTGTTCATGACGATACCGGCCGTTTCACAGAGCGCCATGATGAAATAGTTTTCCTCTTTTGTGTATTCTTCGCTCTCCATTCTGTCGCCCAGAAGAATAACAGCCATGAGCTCACCATTATATATAACAGGCGCCATGCAGCGTCCGTCAATGGAGATGCATTCCAAATAATAATCGGTATACTCTTCCATGTCC
>JAITPE010000232.1 GCA_031289575.1 Spirochaetia bacterium
GAAGCCGCGTGGAAATTAATTGACGCTGCCGGATTCAAGGGCCGCCGCGAAGGCGGCGCAATGGTTTCGGAGAAGCATACAAATTTTATAATAAATACCGGAAACGCGAAGGCATCAGACATCCGCTCGCTAATAGAAATGATACAGAGCGCCGTAATGGACAAGTTTTCCATTAAGATGGAACCCGAACTGAAAATGATAGGCGAGTTCTAAAAAGTTTGAATGTAAAAAACACTTGCAATTAATTTCGTAAGTGTGCCTAATGCCGGAAATTCCGCTCGGCGGACAATCGGTGCTTTTGCATCTGCGTGAATTGGAGTATTCCATGAAGCTTTTGGATAGAGAGAAGAAGAAAATAAATGCCGATGTCGAGCATCTTATAAAACTCTTTATAATGCCGGACTCACCCGATAAATTTATTGAGTTCGGCGCCGACCTTCTCGATCTCATCCACAACTTTTTTCAGGAGAAGGGCGGAATCCACAGCGCGATTTCATTGAATGACCTGTCAAAACTTTTTTCCGATATCAACATTCCGCAAGAGTCCCATCTCCTTAAAGATGTCCTTCACGAAATAAAAACCAAACTTATAGCGCACTCGGTAAAGGTAGGCAACCCCTACTATATAGGACACATGACAAGCGCCATTCCCTACTACATGATTCTCCTTGAGATGATAATCGCGGCGTTGAATCAAAATCAGGTCAAGATAGAATCGGCAAAGGCCTCAACCTTTCTTGAAAGGGAATTTGTGGCATGGATGCACCGCCTTGTTTTTAACAAAAATCCCAAGTTCTACAGGGCAAATATCCAGAACAGGAATATAGCGCTTGGAACCGTAACCCTTGACGGTACTTTCGCAAACCTCACGGCGCTGCTTGTCGCGAGAAACAGGGCTTTTCCGCCGGACGGTGATTTTCCCGGAATCAGAGATGCCGGAGTTTATGAAGCGTATAAGCATTATGGGTACAGCAAGGCTGTTATCATTATCTCACAGAGAGGCCACTATTCAATAGATAAAGTGTCAAGGATCATGGGCCTTGGCAATAACAGCGTGATAAAGATTCCGGTTGATTCGGGCAATAAAATGGACACGAGGCTTCTTGAGAGCAAGTGCGAGGAGATAAGGATTCACAATGAGAAGGGCGCCGACCGCGTAAAAATAATAGCGATAGTGGGCATAGGCGGAACCACGGAAACCGGAAATGTGGATAATTTCAGGGAGATACACAGAATCGCGGCCAAGTATGACACATTCTTTCACATTGACGCGGCCTGGGGCGGGGGCATACTCATCATTGAAAAATACAGGCATATTCTCGACGGCATAGAACTCGCCGATTCGGTCAGCATAGACGCGCACAAGCTTATGTACTGCCCTGTTTCCATGGGAGTGGCAATATTCAGGGATCGGAAAGAACTCAACAATATAAAGCACACATCAAACTACATCATAAGGCCCGACTCGGTTGATCTGGGGCGTTTTAATATTGAGGGAACGCGCTCATTTGCGGTGCTCAAGCCGTGGGCAACCTTTCAGGTTCTGGGCAGCGGCGGCTTCAAGCTGCTTTTTGATCATGCCTTTGAGCTTACCAACAGGCTAAGCCTGTTGGTTGAACTGCATCCCGATTTTGAAAGCATGAGCACGCCCGAACTTTTTATATTTACATACCGCTTTGTTCCAAAAAGAATTCAGGAAAAAATTCAAGAGTTAATGTACAATACAAGCAGCGAAGCCGAAACGCTTTCCCAAATATCGCTGCTCGGCAAAATAAATCTGTTTTTGAACGAACTCAATATTGAGCTCCATAAACTCATTCGTGAGGAAGACGAGAGCTTTGTGTCACGTACAATGTACGACTCTCCGAAATATTTTCGGCAGGATGTTGTTGTTTTAAGAACCATAACCGTAAATCCTCTTACCACATCTGATATTCTTAAAGAAATTATTGAACAACAGGGAATACTGGGAAACAAGCTCTATGAATCGGAATTTGCTGAACGTTTTGAAGAGATTTAGTCTCTCTTTATTTATTGCCCTGCTTTTTTGTTCCGCTGCCTGGGCCGGGCAAAAATACATTCTTGTAGACGGTGTGATATTTGAAACCGGCTCAGCTTCAGCTAAGCCGCTTTCGATAAGCGGTACTGTACTCGCCATTGACGAAACCAAAAGTTTTCTTTTTTATCTCAAAAAAAAATTCGGCTCGTACTATGCCGTGCGCCTTTCAAAAGACACCGCGGACAGCGAGCCGGTTGAGATCTCTGTTTCTCTAAGTCCGCTGCTCAAGCGGTTCACCGCGCACGGCGGCAACGCTGCTGTTCTCGCGCTCGAACCGGAAAAAAAGCAGGGCAGCCTGTCCTATGTGTACTTTGACGAGGGAGTTGTTAAAACAAGGAATGATATTATTGATGTAAGGACGGCAGGCGGCGAGCTCTTGTTTTTGGAAAACTTTGACGGCGGCACGGTGCTCGATTTTGGCGGCAATATTATTCCCTGCGGCATAAGCGCCGTTTCGATAAGCCATGTGATAGGCGGGCAAATAGCTGTGGTAACCGATGGAGAAATATCCGAAATTATTGATATTCAACGTGGCAAAAACATTTATTCTTTTTCCCGCGGTGTGGATTACGCCTTGCCATCGGAATATAATCTTGTTTTTGAAAG
>JAITPE010000240.1 GCA_031289575.1 Spirochaetia bacterium
TCGCGGGTGAAATTGAAAAAAACAGCCTTGCCTGTGAGGGTACGCTCATGATTATACAGCATTTCTCAAAGAACCGCTTGCCGGAGCAAAGCGGTTCTTTCCAAAAAATCAAGGAAAGAGCATACGGCTCAACGACACTCAGTTTTTACGCCTGTTAGACGGGAAAAACTCGGAGCAAAAAAAAGTATTGACATAAAAACAACAATTTATTATTTTACTTTTATAAACGTGTTCCGGTTGGACGCGCAATCCATATTTTTGGAGTTTGCTATGAAAAGATTTATTTTAACAATTATAACCATTGCTTTTGCCGCTTCTCTTTTTGCTGCCGATAAAACAGCGGAAGAATACATCACCGATCTTAATCCCGCGAATGATGTGAAGGTAATCTCAACGGCGGCCGACTGGCTCGGCAAAAAAAAGACCGAAAAGGCCATACCGTCTCTTCTGCCTCTTCTCAATGACGAGAGAGAGACCGTGAGGCTTGCCGCAGTTATGGCGCTTGGAAACATCGGCAAAGAGGACGCTATTGATGGAATCAACGCCAAGCTCGTAGGCGATGAGAGCGCCAGCGTGAGGTACGCCGCGGCTGTCGCAACCGTGATGATAGCTTCTCCTAAGTCCATTCCGGCCTGGAAAGAGGCGCGAGACAAGGAGACCGACCCGTTCATCAGAGACTTTTTAACCAAGATGAAGGAAAAGGTCGAGAAGTAAACGCCGCGGCATCCGCGAGGCTAAAGGCGTATGAATTACAAGGAAACGAAGTATCTCGTCTTTGATGTGGAGTCGGTGCCCGATTCAAGGCTCATAAAGATGGTGCGCTATCCGGACACGGATTATTCCGGCGAAGAGGCGGTCAGGACATATCAGGCTTATCTCATGGAGCAAAGCGGAGGAAGTTCTGATTTTATTCCGGCGACGTTTCAGTACCCGGTGAGTATTTGCATAGCCAAACTCGGTGAAAATTTTACCCTGCTCGATATTGTCAGCTTGGACGAGCCGCAGTTCCGCGCCGCGGAAATGACAAAGCTGTTTTGGCACGGAATAGAATCGCTGTACGATCATGCCTCGTATATTACTTTTAACGGGCGCGGTTTCGATATCCCTCTGCTCGAGCTCATGGCCTACAGGTACGGTATCGCTGCCAAGCGTCATTTCAAAGACAAGTTCGCCGGGCGTTACCGTTTCGGCACAAAGCATATTGACCTGCAGGATGTTCTTTCCAACTATGGGGCCATCCGTATGAACGGCGGCCTTAACCTGCTCGCAAAGATTTTGGGCAAGCCCGGGAAAATGGGCACAAAGGGGAATGATGTTTACGATCTGTTTTTGCAGGGCAAAACGCAGGAGATAAACGATTACTGTATTCACGATGTTCTTGATACATATTTTGTGTTTTTGCGCACAAGGGTCGTCATGCGCGAGATAAGCATCGAGCAGGAGGCTGATATTATAAAGGCGGCAAGGGAATTTTTAGCGGACAACAGCGAACGGATTCCTGCCCTCAAAGAGTACCTTGACCACTGGACAGAGGGTGAGCCGTGGCCGTAGGCGCTGCTGCAACGCCCGTACAAATTTGCACCTACCGGCTTTTAGCCCCCCAGAAATTAAACTGCTGCCCTTTGCTCTGGTTTTTTAAGAATATGCTTGACATAAATTGACATATGATACAAAATAGGGGCAGGAGTTGTAGAACCTATGCGTACAGGAATTTTTCCGGGATCATTTGATCCGTTAACTTTTGGGCACCTGGATATAATAAGAAGATCAAAGAATATATGTGATAAGCTCATAATTGCAATTGCGAAAAACAGTGAAAAGAATTCTCTTTTTTCGCTGCAAGAGAGGCTGGAAATGATTAATACTTGCTGCCATGATATTTCTTCTTTTTTGGATGTCGTCTTTTTTGATACCCTTGTCGTTGATTATTGCAAATCAAATGGCGTGAATGTAATAATTAGAGGCATACGATCTGTCTCCGATTATGAATATGAAAAGACTATAGCCGATTTGAACAGAAAGCTGGCACCCGACATTGAGACTGTTTTTCTGCTTGCAGGTAATGAAATCTCATTTATTTCCTCTCATGTTGTAAAAGAAGCTGCGAACTATCACGGCGATATTTCAGCCCTGGTCCCCCAATTCGTTTCCGATAAAATCCGGCAAAAATTCCGACAAATTTGAGGGTCTCAAGCAGACCTGTATCTACAGCGCCTTAAATTATACAACCGGAACTACCGACGCAGCTATTTCCGAAGAAGGTTACTATGTTGATTATAATACTTGCTTGCGCTATTCCCATTGCTCTTATCTTGGGGTATGCTGTCCGTGCATATCTTGGGAAAATAAAACTAAATTCCGCCGAAGCCAGGTCTTACCGTATTGTTCAGGATGCCCTCAAAGAGGCCGAAAACAAGAGAAAAGAACTTTTGATAGAAGCTAAGGACCAATTATTAAAAGAAAAAAATATCTTTGAAAAAGAGTCAAGAGAACGCCGTCAGGAACTTCAGAATCTCGAAAAACGCTTCATCCAGAAAGAGGAACAAAACGAAAGACGGGTTGAAGAGCTTGAAAAAGAAGAAAAACTGCTCAACGCCAAAATGCAGGAGAATCTTGAAAAGCGTGAGGAACTCCGGAAACAGTCCGAACACTATAACAAGGAACTGGAACGTGTTTCCGAGATGACCTCCGAAGAAGCGAAAAACCTGCTGCTGAAAAACCTCGAGAATGACGCCAAGTTTGAAGCCACAAAGCTGATAAATAAAATCGAAGAAGAAGCCACACGAACGGCCGATAAGAAGGCCAAAGAGATTATAATCTCGGCTATTCAAAGAAACTCTTCCGATGTAACGTCAGAAAATACTGTCACAACGGTTTCTCTTCCTTCTGATGAAATGAAGGGCCGGATCATAGGAAGGGAAGGGCGCAATATCAGAACGCTTGAGAATCTCACAGGCGTTGATATGATAATTGACGATACGCCGGAGGTCGTTGTTATATCGGGCTTTGATCCGGTAAGAAGGGAGATCGCGAGGGTCTCGCTTGAGCGTCTCATCCAAAACGGACGGATTCATCCCGCGCGAATCGAGGAGATTGTCACAAAGGTTACGGTGGAGATTGAGGAGTCCATGCTCGACGAGGGCGAGAAGGCATCGTACGAACTCGGCATTCCCGGACTCAGCAAGGATGTCATGTACCATATAGGCAAGCTGAAGTACCGCACAAGCTACGGCCAAAATGTACTTCAGCACAGCAGGGACGTTGCGAATCTGGCCGGCATTATGGCGGGCGAGCTTGGATTGGATGTTCAATTAGCGAAGCGCGCCGGCCTGCTTCACGATATTGGCAAGGGAAGCATTGTTGAGGGAGAAGGTTCTCACGCGCTTGTAGGCGCCGAGATGGCCAAGAAATTCGGCGAGTCCGATAAGTGTGTAAACGCCAT
>JAITPE010000248.1 GCA_031289575.1 Spirochaetia bacterium
GCGCTGAAGGCAGGCGAAACAAAGCTTGTTTTCACGTATCAAAGAAAATGGGAAAAAAAGCCGCCGGTAAAAGAGTACTCTATAAATATTGTAATAAATGAAGGCGGCGGACGAAAATAGAAAATCAGGCATGGACTCCAAATCAAATGCATCAGCACTGGAAAAGCCGAAAGAGTTGGCTTGTATTGTTTATACTCGCCCTGCTGTTCGGCGCTTTCGGCGTACACCGTTTTTATGCCGGAAAAATAGGAACCGGCATACTTATGTTTTTTACATTCGGCGGTTTTGGAATTTGGTATATCATTGATCTGCTGATAATTATTACCGGAAATTTTACAGACTCGAACGGCAATATTATTTCAGTAAACTCCGGCCGTGATGACGATGATTTATTCAGCTTAAAGAAAACCGCTGCGCAGATGCAGTCTGCTTTTTCCAAGGAACGTAAAGATTCCGAAGCGCAGCAGACTAAACGGACGCAGTATAGCCAGGATGATTATCTTAAGTATCCGGCGTTTACGGCTAAGGATACCGGCTCCTCGTCCAATAAATTGTTAGTAAGCGACGAAATCGGAAAGCTCCATGATTTGATGCAAAGAGGGGTTATCACTCCGGAAGAATTCGAGACGCAAAAGAAAAAACTTTTGAGTTACTGATGGATATTTTTTCGCATACAACCGCCGGATTAGCGGCCGGAGCGCTGGCGGCCGGCATGCCTCGGGGAGCTTCGTTTGCACTAAAACTCAGAATCCTCATAGCCGGACTGCTCGGCGGCGCGTTTCCGGATATTGACGCTCTCAGCCTGTGGAAAGGCTTCGACGCGGCAATAGGCAGAGGCTTGGGGCTTGCGCCGGGCCGGGCGATTTATCACGGCAAGCTGTGGTATTCGCACCACGGTTTTTTTCATTCTATAGCGGCAGTCGCCTTGTTTGCGTGCATCGCTGCGCTGTTGTTTAACACAGCGGGCTTGATCAGAGAAAGGCGCGGGTTCCGCGGAAAGTTTTTGGCCGTCTTCGCGGCCTTTGCTATGGGCGGTTTTGCGCATCTTTTGTGCGATTGCATTACGCCTGCCTCGGTGTGGGGCGGCATTCGTATTTTTTTTCCGGCTGAAGTTTATGCCGGCGGCTGGGGTTACGTATGGTGGTGGAATAATTATGATCTCTTTCTGATTATATCGGGGAGCTGCATCATCAATCTGCTTTTTCTGTTTGTTCCCTCATTGAGTCTGCGCCGCATTGTTCCGGCTGTGCTTACATCGGCCGCGGTTGTGCTCATAGCGGTGCAGATTCACGGCAGGCAATTTGAGTATTCGTATTCCGGAAATTCAAAGCGGTATTTTGAACTGGAGAAAAGGTCGAAAGAGGAACAGCGGCGCGTTTTGGGAGAAAAAATATACGGGCTGATGGAGAAGCTTGACAAAAGCATTAACTTTTATTTTTAGAATGGGTGAATGCAAAAAATTTATTGAAAATATTGCAGGTTCATATTTTATGAGCAGCAAATAAATTGTTGGGGTGAATAAAATGGCTGATACCGATAAAACAGATGTTAAAGACAAAACCATAGTTCTCGCCAGCGATATGCTGCCGGACGCGCTTTCCATTATTCCGCTCTCGCACAGGCCTATTTTTCCCGGAATGATGATTCCTTTGATTTTATCCGGTGAGGAACTTCTCAGTACAATAAGCGAAATATACGATACCGACCACAAGATAGGCGGGGCGGTTCTTATAGAAAAGTTCGACGAAGAGCTTACATCCGATAATATGTACAAGGTTGGCTCTGTGGTAAAAATACTCAAAGTAACTCCGGCAGACAGCAAGAGCATTCAGGTAATGCTGACGGTTCTTGGGCGTTTTACGCAGGCTGAGGTTTTGCAGGAAACGCCCATAATGCACTGGCGCGTCATCCATCACTATGAAAAGAAGATCGAAGAATTATCGAATGAAATGAAGGCCTATTCCATGGCAATAATTTCATCGGTTAAGGATCTTGTGGCGCTGAATCCGCTCTTTCATGAGGAGTTTAAGCTTTTTCTGAACCGGTTCTCTGTCGGCGATCCGGGGAAGCTTGCCGATTTTGTTACGGCAATGACATCGGCCGACGCAAAGGACGCGCAGAATATTCTTGAAACATTTGATATACATAAAAGGGTTGAGAAAGTCATCACGCTGCTCAAAAAAGAAATTGAGCTTAACAAAATACAGAGAAAAATTTCGCAGCAGATTGATGAAAAAATGTCGGCGCAGCAAAAAGAGTTTTTTCTTAGAGAACAGCTCAAGGCAATAAAAAAAGAACTTGGACTCGAGAAGGATGAGAAATCATCGGAGATCGAAAAATTTGAGACGCGCCTATCCGGCCTTGTGCTCAGCGATGAAGCAAAAACAAGAATCAACGAGGAGTTGGACAAGCTGCGGCTTCTTGAAACGCAGTCTGCGGAATACGGCGTAAGCCGAAACTATCTTGAATGGCTCACGACCCTTCCATGGGGAAAATTTTCCAAGGACAATTACGATATTGGCAAGGCCAAAAAAGTTCTGGACCACGACCACTACGGGCTTGATGATATAAAGGAACGCATTCTTGAATTCATAAGTACCGGCAAAATGAAAGGGAACATTACCGGTTCAATCATACTTTTTGTGGGGCCTCCCGGTGTCGGCAAAACATCAATCGGGAAGTCTGTCGCATCAGCGCTCAACCGGAAGTTTTTCCGTTTTTCGCTCGGCGGCATGCGCGACGAGGCTGAGATAAAGGGACACAGGAGAACTTATATCGGCGCTATGCCCGGAAAAATTCTGCAGAGCCTTAAGACTGTTGCTTTCGCAAATCCCGTAATAATGCTTGATGAGATAGATAAAATAGGCGCGAGTTTTCAGGGCGATCCGGCGTCGGCTCTTCTTGAGGTGCTTGACCCCGAACAAAATGTAAATTTTCTGGATCACTATATTGATGTACGTTTTGATTTGTCCAATATTCTTTTTATAGCC